>JAGVEE010000136.1 GCA_020058405.1 Sphingobacteriales bacterium | reverse complement strand
AAAGTTGCTTCCGTATTCATCGGTGAGTAAATGCTCCAAGCTCCCTGCTCTAAACTCCCAGCTAATTGCTCAACGCTCAATGCTCCCTGCTTCCCGCTTACTGCAACCGGTGCAAAGCTTTCAGAACTTCCATCAAAATCTATTTGTGTTAATCGGTAATAAGAAGTTCCTTTTAGAGGCGATGCATCTATTACTTCGTATGCATTTAATTCTTTACTAGTTCCTGCACCCGAGAGTTCAGCTAGGTATTCGAAATTTTTTCCATCTGCAGAACGCTCGATGATAAATTTATCATTGTTTATTTCTGTAGCGGTTGTCCATTGCACTTTTACCTTTTCTGCTACTTTATCTGCTGTAAACTCTACTAAGGATATTGGTAACGCTACGTTAGGTGAAATGGTAATGGCATCTATACCAAATGCAGGAGCATTATCAGTATTACTTCCTGTTGTAACAGAATAACTCCATGCAAAATAAAATTGTTGATTAGGTAATACTGTTTGGTTCAAGTTTCCAGAGTTAATAAATAATCCGGCAGTGGTTACTGTAAACCCATTGTTGTTTCCATCAGCAGCGGTACCCATTAAAAAATCAGGACCTGCATCCGTCCAATTTACACCGTCGAATGAATAATACATTTGTATTTGAAAGCCAGCTAAGTTGGATCCGTTTTTAAATTTTCTTGAAAAAATTTCTACATCAAAACTGGTGATGGCAGTAGGACCGTTATTTTTTATATGGAAATATAAATTACATGATTTTACATTGTTGGCATCTGCTAAAAAACCGAGCGCTCTGTTAGCTGCTGCGATGGAATCGCCCACTCCAAAGTTGTAAAAACCTGCAGGTGAATTTGCGGCCATTAAACTTCCACCGCGAAATTGTGTAGTAGTATCGGCTTTTGTTGCAGGGCTTACTGGGTAAGCATTTACGGTTCTCACCGAATTGTTTTTTGCTAATCGCCAGTTCCTTGGCAAGGGTGCTTCTGACGCAGAAGGGTTGGCAGCAAAAGAAAAACTTTGAGTGATTGAATTGGTAGTAAGGTTGGCTTGCGAATATGCATTGCTAACAAGAATAGTAGAAAGAATAATACCGAATATTGTTTTCATATTTTTATTTATCTAAAAACTATGACTTACAATTCAAAGACCATACGGAAAGTGATTCATACTTTATTTTAATTCAAAATTTCAAGTATTAAGAATTAAGTATTAAGAATTAAGAATTAAGAAATGCATTTTACTTGAATATTCTTAATTGAAGAATTAATGATTCTTTTAAGAAAAGATGAAATTCTTTGAAGAGGAGAGATTGGTTCTAATTGGGAATAAATGGGTCACAAAGGACACCAAGTACTCACAATGGTACACAAAGAAATACATCGTGTACCATTGTGAGTACTTAGTGCCCTTTGTGACCAAAAAAAATATTTATTAAGAACTAACGTAATCTAATTAGCCAATTCGCCATTTCTTATCATTTGTTAAGTGCTTTGTGGTGCTTGTTCGAGACCTTTGCAGTATATAATTACCAAAATTGATTACAGATACTATAAAACTCGGATTGAAAGAAAATTGGAAGCAGTTTACGCTCTTGGTAATTGTAAATGCTTTTGTGGGAGGGATGATTGGAATGGAAAGAAGCATTTTCCCGCAGTTTGCGAACTTGCAATTTAATGTTGATTCTAAAACAGCTATCCTTTCTTTTATAACTGCTTTTGGAATTAGCAAAGCCTTTGCAAATTATTTCACCGGAAAACTTGCGAATACTTTCGGGCGGAAGAATTTACTTTTAATAGGTTGGGTATTGGCCATTCCAATTCCTTTTTTACTTATTTATGCGCCAAATTGGAACTGTGTAATTTTTGCTAACGTGCTTTTAGGACTTAGCCAAGGACTTACTTGGAGTAGCACTGTGGTAATGAAAATAGATTTGGTGGGCGAAAAAGATCGTGGCTTTGCCATGGGTTTAAATGAGTTTGCGGGTTACTTTGCTGTGGGACTAGTAGCATTGCTCACTGGTTTAATTGCCAATAAATATGGAGTTACGCCCTACCCTTTTTACATCGGAATTGGAATTTCTATTATTGGATTTTTGTTAACTGCATTTTGGATAAAAGATACTAGCGCCTTTGTAAAAAAAGAACAAACAAGCGACCAAAGCACCGCTCTCCAAAATGTTTTTTTAGAAACTTCTTTTAAAAACAAAACATTGAGTTCTGTAACGCAGGCAGGGCTTGTAAATAATTTAAATGATGGAATGATTTGGGGCTTGCTTCCTATGATACTTTTCTCTCTGCACTATAACAACGCAAGTATTGGAGTTATTACTGCCATTTACCCAACGATATGGGGAGTTGGACAATTATTTACAGGAAAAATGTCGGACCATTATTCTAAAAAAGCAATGCTTTTTTGGGGGATGCTTTTACAAGGATTCGCTATTTTACTGATTCCCTTTAGTAGCAACTTTTATGTGCTATCAAGCATTTCGGCAATACTTGGTTTAGGAACGGCCTTGGTTTATCCAACCTTTTTATCAACCATAGCACAAGCCACCAGCCCTAAGCAACGAGCAGAAAGTATTGGCACCTTCAGGTTATGGCGAGACTTAGGTTATGCAATTGGAGCCATCCTTTCTGGCATCACCGCCGACTTATTTGGTATACAATATGCAGTGTTTATAATTGGTGCAATAACGTTGGTTTCGGCTATTATTATTAAAATTAGAATGCCGGAACGAATTAAATTAAGTAAAGAATGTTTAGATGTTGAAGAATTAAAAGAAGCTATAAGATCAAACAAAAAAATCAAAATAATTGATGTTAGAAATAATGAAGAGTTTGATCAATTACACATACCAACTGCTATAAATATTACAGTACAAAATTTAAAAGAAAACATTTCAGAACTCGATAAAAACTATCAATTTGTTATGGTGTGTGGCAAAGGTGGCGGACGGTCTGCTGACGGTGCTAAACTATTAAAAGAACATGGCCTTGATGCTATATGGCTTTGCGGTGGAACAAATGAGTGGATGAATAGTGAGTCAGCCATTGCTAGTGGTTCGCAAATTCGTTAGTTTGTAAATTCGAAACAAAAAAAGGTTCATGCAAGCAGAAACCTTTTTTTATAATACTAAATTCGTCTTTTCGAAAATTCGACAATTCGACAATTCGAATCTTCGAATCTTCGATTAAAGCTTCACCTTCTTCATCACCACTTCTGTACCCGAGTTAAGGCTTACTAAGTAAATGCCTGCTCCGAAATTGGTAGTAGCTAAGTTGAAGTTTTGATATCCTTCTTGTAAAATAATTTTTTCTGAATAAATGGTTCTGCCGCTTAAATCTCTTACAGAAATAGTAGCATTACTTGCCAGTGGTGAGAACACTCTCAAAGCCATGCTCTCCGCTCCTTGCTCCACGCTCCCAGCTACATGCTCTACGCTCAACCCACCACGCTCCATGCTCACTGCTACCGGTGCAAATGTTTCAAACTCTCCGTTAAAATCGTATTGAGTTAAACGGTAGTACGAAGTTCCTTTTAAAGGGTTTGCATCTACTACTTCGTATGCGTTTAATTCTCTGCTGTTACCAGCTCCTCTTACTTCTGTTACTCTTTCAAAATTTTCTCCATCTGCCGAACGCTCGATGATGAATTTATCATTGTTTATTTCTGTTGCAGTAGCCCATGAAATTTTAACTTT
>JAGVEE010000269.1 GCA_020058405.1 Sphingobacteriales bacterium | reverse complement strand
GAATTAACTTCTATTTTTTGGCATTTTATTGATATTTTGTGGATATATTTGTTTGTGTTTTTATTAATTAATAGATAGTCTATATACAACATGACGACGAACACTTCTCAATTAGACGAGATCAAATCGACCCCTTGGAATGGTGGTAGATCACCTTTCAATGTAGAGTATGGAAAAATGATGATGTGGTTCTTCCTCTTATCGGATGCATTCACATTTTCTGCCTTACTAATTGCTTACGGAGCATTACGCTTCAGTAGCACTTCTTGGCCAGATCCAGACGTAGTATTTCAATCGGCTCCAGGCATTGCACACGGTGCACCCTTGGTGTTCGTAGGTATTATGACCTTCATTTTGATCATGAGCTCTGTAACCATGGTATTAGCTGTAGAAGCTGGCCATCGTAAAGCAAAAGCTGAAGTAGCAAAATGGATGGTATGGACCGTAATTGGTGGTTTATTGTTCTTAGGTTGCCAAGCTTGGGAATGGACACACTTACACCATGAAGGTGCTTGGTGGGGTAGAAATCCGTTCTTAAACGCAGATGGAACTGTTGCCTCTACTAACTTTACTAACTTGTTCTTTACCATTACTGGTTTCCACGGTTTCCACGTGTTCTCTGGTGTGGTCATCAACATCATCATATTAATAAATGTATTAGGTGGTACTTACGAGCGCCGCGGACATTATGATATGATTGAGAAAGTTGGTTTATACTGGCACTTTGTAGATTTAGTTTGGGTATTCGTATTTACCTTCTTCTACCTCGTGTAATTCATAATTCATAATTTATAATTCATAATTCAAATCATATGTCAGACAACCATAGCGCAGCAGCACATCACGAAGAGCACGCAAGCATGACGAAGAAAAAAATCTGGTCGGTGTTCTGGATTTTACTAGGCATTACCACCATCGAATTTATTATTGCATTGGTATTTATACCTAAAGGAATAATGGGTCAGGGTTTAGGTAATGTTTTATACATCGCTTTAACATTATTAAAAGCATTTTACATTGTAGCATATTTCATGCACTTAAAATTTGAAAAAGTAGGATTAATATACTCAATTCTTGTACCTACTACTTTTATCATCTTTTTTGTGATTTGGATGTTATACGAAGGAAACTATTGGATGAACATTCGTCTATAAATAAATATTATGAATACTAGAGGACTTAAAACATTAATTATCCTCTTCTGCATACTGATTGTTCCGGTTGTTGGGTTTTTTCTACTCAGATCCGGAACAAATCATTTTAAGCCACTACCAATTTATGGTGAGCGCTATGAAGAAGCAGGAGACACGGTGTATCACAGCATCGGCGATTTTTCATTTACAAACCAATACGGCGAAACCGTTAACTCAGAAACATTAAAAGGAAACATCAAAATTGTAGACTTCTTTTTTGTGGATTGCGAAACAATTTGCCCTAAAATGAGTTCCCAATTAAAGCGAGTTCAAGAGAAAATAAAAACCGTAAAAAACGTTGTAATTCTTTCGCATACTGTAAACCCCGAAGCAGATTCGGTGCCTGTTTTATTTAGATATGCAGAAGAATACGGTGCCATTAAAAACAAATGGCATTTGTTAACCGGTGATAAAAAAGAACTGTATAGAATTGCTAGAGAAGGATACCTCGTAAGTGCATTACAAGGCGACGGTGGACCAGATGATTTTATACATACAGAACTTTTTGTTTTAGTAGATCAAAAAAATAGAATTCGTGGTTTTTATGATGGCACCTCTGCAGGTGCAGTAGATACACTCATCGACGAGTTGAAAGTTTTATTGAAAGAAGAAATCGCAGGAGAAAAGAAAAAAAGAAAGTAATAAATGTGCAAATGAGAAAATATGCAAATGTGCAAATTAACGAGCACACGAGCATATGAGCACACGAACACACGAACACATGACCGACAAATTTATCTTCAGATTCGTAACAGGAATATCCATTTTTGTTTTTTTAGTGGTAGTAATTTTAAACCGCAAAATTATTCCGGTAACAATAGAAACACCAAGTTTCGTTTATTTCTTACCGAAGCTAAATGCAATTATAAATGGCTTGTGTAGTATTTTATTGTTATTGTCATTAAATCAAATTCGTAAGAAAAACATTTCGGCACATAAAAAATTAAACATCGCCACGTTTATATTATCGTCGGTGTTTTTAGTGTCTTACATTCTGTTCCATTATTTTGTAAAAGAAACCACTTACGGCGGAACAGGTGTAATGAGGTATGTGTATTATACTATTTTAATTACACATATAATTTTAGCAGCAGGAGTGTTGCCATTAATATTATTGAGTTTCTATAGAGGTTTGCAAATGCAAGTAGAGAAACATAAGAAGTTGGTGAGGTTTGCATTCCCTATTTGGTTATATGTAACCGTTACAGGTGTTATTGTGTATTTAATGATATCACCTTATTACACGTTTTAATCTAAATTTTTTATAAAGATGAAAACATTGAAAAAGATTATTTTTGTATTGAGTTTCGTATTGTTTACGAGCATTAGTTTTAATGCTGCAGCACAATGCCCAATGTGTAAGGCTGCCGTAGAGTCGTCTATTAAAGGCGGACAAAGTAATGCCGGCAAAGGCTTAAACGATGGTATTTTATATTTACTTGCTGCACCTTATTTATTAGTAGCAGTGCTTGGTGTGTTGTGGTATAAAAAATACCGCGTAAAAGCAAAAGTCGACGTAAAAGACGAAAAAATTATTCTAAATTAATTAAAGTATCAAGTATTAAGAAATAAGTATTAAGTATTAAGAATTCAGCACCTCCCTTGCTTAATTCGTAATTCGTAATTCATAATTTGTAATTCATACCTCAAATGAGTAAATTCAGTTCCCTAATCGCCTGCAAATGTCCACGTTGCCAAGAAGGCGAAGTGTACAAACACGGTGCATTTAGCAAAGATTTTAAAGCGATGTACACGTATTGTCCAAAATGCAATTTGCGATACGAATTAGAGATAGGGTTCTTTTGGGGAGCAATGTACATCGGGTATGCATTAAGTGTAGCAATTAGTGTAATACTAGGCATCTCTACTTATATATTGGCAAACAACCCAGATACATGGGTGTACATTACAGTAATTGTTACGGGAGTGCTAGCCACTTCGCGTTTCAATTTTAGATATGGAAGAATGATTTTGCTTTACCTATTTGCACCAAAGTTTAGTGAATAGTGAATAGTGACTAGTACTTGCACAATGTCGCCTAATAGCTTAATAAGTTATTAAGTTAATATGTTATTAAGTTAATACAACTCACCAATTACCTATTAACCCAATAACCTAATAACCTAATAACTTATTAACCCAATAACCCAATAACTTAATAACCCATTAACCTATTAACAATCGTGATACAAAAGTCTACCCTCACTTTCTTATCAAATTTAAAGAAAAACAACAACCGCGAATGGTTTGCTGAGCATAAGCAGGAGTACGATGTGGCGAAGGAAAATGTAGTGGCATTAGTAGAAGAAGTGTTGAAACACTTAAGTAAGTTTGATGTTGGGTACAAGGAAGTGAATGCTACAAAATCGGTAATGAGAATTTACAGAGATGTGCGGTTCTCAAAAAATAAAGATCCATATAAATTAAATTTTGGCATTCCTATTTCTACAAAAGTTAAAGGAGTAGAGGGTCCCGGATTTTATTTACACATTCAACCTAATGCAAGTTTTATAGGCGGCGGTTTTTGGATGCCACCCGCTGAAACCTTAAAAATGATTCGCCAAGAAATTGATTACAACGGAGCAGAGTTGAAGAAAATTTTAAACTCCAAATCATTTAAAAAATATTACGAAGGATTAAGTGAAGAAGATAAATTAAAAACATCACCCAAAGATTATCCCAAAGATCATCCGGATATTGAATTATTAAAACTGAAAAGTTTCACAGCCTTCCATTCCATCAGCGATGCAGAGCTCCAAGAAAAAACCATCGCCAAAAAAATCGCCGATGCCATTGTAGCCATGCAACCATTGATTACATTTTTGGAATCGGCCACGGAGAAATAGGTTGTTTCAAGCAAAAGGTTTCACGCAAAGGGGCAAAGGAGCAGAGGAGCAAAGCGTTTTTTATGAATTCAGGAATACATTATTAATTTCGCAAAAAAACCTGCATATGTGCAGTTTTATTTTCAATTATCTAATGTAATCTTTGCATTATGAATGAAAATGAATTATCGAATTTAATTATTGGTGCGGCAATTAAAGTTCATCGAGAAATTGGACCAGGCTTATTTGAATCTGTATACGAAGAATGTTTATGTATAGAACTTTCTAGGTTAAAACTCAAATTTGAACGACAGAAAAAAATTGACCTAATATATAATGGGGAAAATATGGGT
>JAGVEE010000359.1 GCA_020058405.1 Sphingobacteriales bacterium | reverse complement strand
ATTAAAAAAGGGTCCTTTGAAATTTCAAAGGACCCTTTTTTGTAAAGTATTATTTTTAATAATTCTATGTCAATCAACAATCTTATTCGCATTGGCCAGTCTAACGACTAATGACTAACGACTAAAGACTAAAGATTATTTCGAAAGAACTTCCTTAACCAAATCCGCTGCATCTTGCAATGCAATAGCCGAAAACACTTTCAATCCAGAATCGTCGATTAATTTTTTAGCTTCTACTGCGTTTGTTCCTTGTAAACGAACGATAATAGGCACAGGTATATTTCCGATGTTGTTATAAGCATCAATAACTCCTTGTGCAACACGGTCGCAACGTACAATACCACCAAAGATGTTTATTAATATTGCTTTTACGTTTGGATCTTTTAAGATGATGTGGAAAGCAGCTTCTACCGTTTTTGCATTAGCAGTTCCACCTACGTCTAAGAAGTTAGCAGGGTCGCCACCGGATAATTTAATAATATCCATAGTAGCCATTGCTAAACCAGCTCCATTTACCATACAGCCAACGTTACCATCAAGCTTTACATAGTTTAAGTTCGACTTACCAGCTTCTACTTCTGTAGGATCTTCCTCAGAGGTATCACGCATTTCTTTATAATCCGGGTGACGGTATAAAGCGTTATCGTCTAAACTTACTTTTGCATCTACTGCTAATATTTTATTGTCGGATGTTTTTAACACTGGGTTAATTTCAAACATTGCCGAATCTGTATGCTCATAAGCTTTATACAAAGCAGCAATAAACTTAGTCATGTCTTTAAACGCATCTCCTTCTAAACCAAGGTTAAATGCAATTTTACGAGTTTGAAATCCTTGTAATCCAACTTTAGGATCTATTTCTTCTTTGAAAATTAAATGCGGAGTATGTTCTGCTACCTCTTCAATGTCCATACCGCCTTCTGTAGAATACATAATGATGTTTCTACCTGTATTACGGTTTAACAAAACACTCATGTAGAATTCTTTAGTTTCAGAAACACCTGGGTAATAAACGTCTTGAGCAATTAATACTTTGCTAACTTTTTTACCTTCGGCACTTGTTTGAGGAGTAATTAATTGCATTCCAATAATTTGTTCTGCGCGTTCTTTAACCTCATCAAGGTTTTTAGCCAATTTCACACCACCACCTTTACCACGTCCACCTGCATGAATCTGTGCTTTTACTACCCACCATCCGGTGCCAGTTTCTGCATGTAATTGCTTTGCAGCTTCTACTGCTTGTTCAGGAGTTTCAGCAACGATACCTTCTTGTATACGTACTCCGAATGATTTTAAAATTGATTTTCCTTGATATTCGTGAATGTTCATTTTAATTTAATTTGCGGTAAAAGTATGCAATTACACTCAAATTGAAAAGATGTTTATTTAAAAACATAATTGTTACACGAATTTACACTGCTTTGGCACAATCTTGGTAGTTTTGCGGTCTTATATTACTACAATACCTAACCCTAAATGCGCTTACTTTTTTCATTTATACTATTTTCTTTTTTCTTCATTTCAATTGGTTACGCCCAAACAGAGAAACGTGTACTCAATGCTCAACGTATTACGAAGGCTCCTAAAATTGATGGTGATATAAATGAAGAAGTTTGGCAAAAGCTAGAGCGCGCTAGTAAATTCACTCAAATAGAACCCTACCCAAATAAACCTAGCACACAAGAAACGGAAGTGATGATTGCGTATGATGATGAAGCGATTTACATTGCAGCATTTTTATATGATAAACATGCCGATAGTATTTTAAAAGAACTAAGCATACGAGATAATTATGGAAACACCGATTGGCTAAGCATACATTTTGATACCTTCCACGATTTACAAAACCGTTTTGAGTTTGGAGTAACCGCTGCTGGTGTACAATTTGATGAAAAAACGGGTGCCGAAACTTTTGATGTGGTTTGGGACAGTGATGTGAAAATTACTAAACAAGGCTGGGGTGTGGAAATGAAAATTCCTTATGCAGCCCTTCGTTTCCCCGAAAAAGATATACAAACATGGGGATTACAAATTACTCGTAACATTCGCAGAAATAGAGAAATTTCTAAATGGCAATACATCGCTCCAGATATACAAAATGTAGTATCGTATTATGGTACTTTGCAGGGAATAGAAAAAATAAAATCGCCCATTCGTTTATCTTTAACTCCTTATGTTGGTTTAAATCAAAGTCATTACCCCTTTAACATTGACGGCAAAAGCAATTGGTCTACTTCTTACAATGCTGGGCTGGATTTAAAATATGGCATAAACGAAAGTTTTACTTTAGACATGACGCTGGCTCCGGATTTTGGACAAGTGCAATCAGACAATAAAATTTTAAACCTTAGTGCGTTCGAACAAGAGTTCCAAGAGTTTCGTCCGTTTTTTATAGAAGGCACTGAACTCTTTAATTTAAACAGATTGTTTTATGCGCGCAGAATTGGTGGTACACCTAAAGGTTATTTTTCTGTAGAGCAAATGAACGACTCACTAAGAACTGTAATAAGTAACCCCCAGCAAGTGCAATTAATTAATGCTACTAAAATAACAGGTAGAACACCCTCAGCATTGGGCATTGGTTTTTTAAATGCAGTAACTGCGGAAACAAATGCTGTTATAAAAAATATTGATGGGAGCGAAGAGCGAATTCAAACAGAACCACTCACCAATTACAACATTATATCGCTCAACCAAACCCTAAAGAATAACAGTTTCGTTGGCTTTATGAATACCAATGTAACTAGAGCTGGTACCACTAACAATGCAAATGTAAGTGCCATGAATTTTGCTTTAGGCGATAAAAAAGACAGGTACAGGGTTTCTGGTTTTGCGGCATACAGTTTAAAAACATTTCCAGACTCATCAAGTGATGGTTATACTTACAATTTAGCCATTGCAAAAGTGAGTGGTAATTTCAAGTTTTATTTAAACAGAAATGTGGAGAGTAATAGATACAATCCGAATGATTTGGGATTGTTGTTTAGTGCCAACGAAGTATCGCATGTGTTAGAACTTTCGTACAATGAATTTAAACCTGGGAAATACTTTTTAAGTTGGGGTGGAAATGCAAACGTATTTTACTCGAACACCTACATTGGCAATAAGTTCCAAGAAGTACAATTTAATTTTAATTATTACCATACTTGGAAAAATTGGCTTACTCAATGGGCCTATGTTGGATTAATGCCTGTTGGTAAACACGATTATTTTGAGCCTCGCCGAGAGGGTAGAGTGTTTATTGGCCCCAATTGGTACGGCATGAATACAGGAATATCTAGCGATTACAGAAAAAAAATCGCCTTAGATGCAACCATCGCACACTTCAGAGATTTTACCGCAGGCGGTATTTTTAGAGAGTACAGTATTAGTCCGATTGTCCGTTTTTCTGATAAAGTAAAAATGACGTATTCTTATTCTTATTCACAAGATTATAGAAACCAAGGATACTCTACTACCCAAGGTGAGCATATTTACATGGCATTTAGAGAAGTGAAAAACAATGTAAATACGCTTAATTTAAGTTACAT
>JAGVEE010000118.1 GCA_020058405.1 Sphingobacteriales bacterium | reverse complement strand
TTACCCATTGGGGTTTAAGCGGGCCGGCTATCTTACAAATATCCTCTTATTGGCGCGCACCTAATCCTATTTATATTGATTTCCTTCCACATCAATCTATAAAAAAATTAATTGATGAAACAAGACAGAGCAACGGGAAAAAATTATTACAAAATTTCTTATCTGTTTTTTTACCCAACAAACTTTGTAACGCTATGGCTGTTTATTTACCATACGATAAAAATTTGGCAAGTTTGAGCAATGCAGAATTAGAGTTAATAGAAAACACCATTCATAAGTTTGAGGTAATTCCTGCTGGAGATAAGGGTTATGAAAAAGCAGAGGTAATGCGAGGAGGAATAGATACTAATGAACTCTCTTCTAAAAGTTTAGAGGCGAAGAAAGTACCTGGTTTGTTTTTTGGAGGCGAATGTGTAGATGTAACTGGTTGGTTGGGAGGGTATAATTTCCAATGGGCATGGGCATCTGGTTATGTAATCGCTCAAAATCTGCATTAATGCTAGCTAAATTTTGTTATTTTTGAACATGCAAGGAAGCGAAGAAATAAGCGAATTCGGCAAAATATTAATATTCATGCTTTTAGGAATAGCATTTATTCTAATTGGTATGGGCATTAACGCATTCTTACAAAAACGCAAACCTAATGCCATTAAAAACTCTACCTACGAGTGTGGCGAAGTTACAGAAGGCCCATCGCGTACCCCCTTTAACATGCGTTTCTACATTATTGCTATTATTTTTTTATTGTTTGATGTTGAATTGATTTTCTTATTTCCATGGTCTACTATTTTTGCTGATAAATATTTACTGGCAAACGTTCCGAATTGGGCAATGTTTAACATGATAGAGATGAGTATATTTATTTTCATATTACTAATAGGCTTAGTTTATGTATGGCGCAAAGGTGATTTAGAATGGATACGCCCTACTATACAAATCCCAAGTTCAAACTCATTAGTACCAGCAAAACTATACGAAGCAATTAATAATACACGCTATACAGTTAAAGAATTTACACTTGAGGTAAAACTGGAGCCAACGGAGAGTGTAGTAAACACTACTGCTCCGGCACCAGCACCAAGTGGCGTAAGACGACCACCATTTAGATCGGCAGTAAAAAAAGAAACGAATGAGTAAATTACCACATCAGCTAGAACGCGAAGGAGTTGCCATAACCAAATTAGATGAATTGCTAAATTGGGCACGCCTATCGTCGTTATGGCCAATGGGATTTGGCTTAGCTTGTTGTGCCATCGAATTTATGGATACACAATCTGGCAATTTCGATTTAGAACGATTCGGAGTATTTCCACGCCCTTCGCCTAGGCAAGCAGATGTAATGATTGTAGCTGGTACCGTTACCTTTAAAATGGCCGAGCGAATTAAAATATTATACGAACAAATGCCAGAGCCACGCTATGTAATTAGCATGGGCTCCTGTTCTAATTGCGGCGGACCTTATTGGCAACACGGATACCATGTTGTAAAAGGGGTTGATCAAATTATACCCGTAGATGTGTATATACAAGGTTGTCCACCACGCCCCGAAGCATTAATAGGTGGTATTTTAGAATTACAAAGAAAAATTAAAGTTGGAAGCGTTAAGCAAGAAGCATAAATGAAAACATTTTACGGAAATTTAAAATTAGGAATATTAGGAGGCGGACAGTTAGGACGTATGTGGATTCAGAATGCCTTGAACTACAATGTTACCTGCCATGTAATAGACCCAGATGCCAATGCTCCTTGTAAAAATATTTGCGACGAATTTACGGTTGGTGATATTACTGATTTTGATACGGTTTATAATTTTGGCAAATCCCTCGATTTAATTACCATCGAAATTGAAAAAGTAAACGTAGAAGCATTAGAGAAATTAGAAAAGGAAGGCGTACAAGTTTACCCACAACCTTCCATCATTAAAATGATAAGAGATAAGGGAGTGCAAAAGCAATGGATGAAAGATCACAACATCCCTACATCCGATTTTTTATTAGTAGAAAATAAAGCTGCACTAGAAACTTTGGCTTGGGGTTTACCATATGTACAAAAGCTTCGTAAAGATGGCTACGATGGTAAAGGCGTGCAAATTATTCGTAACAAAGAAGATTTTCAGCATGCATTTGAGGCAGCAAGTTTAGTAGAACGTTTGGTAGATTTCGAAAAAGAAATTGCGGTAATTGTGGCACGAAATGCTAATGGCGATTGCAAAACATTTCCTTTAGTAGAAATGGATTTTCACCCAACTGCTAACTTGGTAGAATTTTTAGTTTCTCCTGCAGATGTATCAGAATACATTGCCATGAAGGCGGAAAACATTGCGGTTAAAATTGCAGAGGAATTACAGTTAGTAGGTTTATTGGCAGTAGAAATGTTTTTAACCAAGGATGGAAGAATTTTAGTGAATGAAATGGCACCACGCCCACATAACAGTGGCCACCAAACCATCGAAGGAAATTTATGCTCGCAATTTGAACAACATTTAAGAGCCATATTCAATCAGCCCTTAGCCAATACTGATGCAAAATATGTTTCGGTAATGATTAATGTGTTAGGAGAAGAAGGACATACAGGTGATGCACAATACGAAGGCTTAGAAAAAATTTTAGAATTAGATGGAGTGTATGTACATTTATATGGTAAGAAAACAACTAAACCTTTCCGTAAAATGGGGCATGTAACGGTACTCGACGAAAACCGTAACGAAGCAATAAGGAAAGCAAGGCTGGTGAAGGAGACTTTGAAGGTGGTAAGTTGAAAATTATGAATTATGAATTATGAATTATAAGGCCAATCATCTCATAATAACCTAATAACTCAATAACCTAATAACAATTAACAATTCAAAAAGATGCATGCAAAAATAGGAATCATAATGGGTAGCGAATCGGATCTTCCGATAATGGAAGAAGCGGCTTTTGTTTTAAACGAATTAGGACTCGCTTACGAGCTTACAGTTGTTTCTGCACACAGAACACCCGAACGTATGTTTGAGTATGCCAAAACAGCTCGTGCACGCGGATTACAAGTAATTATTGCCGGTGCTGGCGGTGCAGCTCATTTACCAGGCATGGTAGCATCCTTAACAAGCTTACCGGTAATTGGTGTTCCAGTAAAATCTTCGAATTCTATTGATGGTTGGGATTCAGTATTATCGATATTACAAATGCCAGGTGGTATACCCGTTGCAACAGTAGCTTTAAACGGTGCAAAAAATGCAGGCATATTAGCAGCTCAGATTTTAGGCAGCAATGATCCACAAGTAGCCGAGCGCATGGATTTATATAAAAGCGAATTAAAACAAAAAATTGAAAAATCTGCAGAAGGAATGAAAGGGAAAGGGTTTCATTCTTCTTTTTAAAAAGTCGTTAGTATTTAGTCGTTAGTCGTTAGAGAACTTCATTCATCGTGTAATAACTCAATAACCTAATAACCTAATAACCCAATAACCTAATAACCCAATAACCTATTAACCCAATAACCTAATAACCCAATAACTTATTTGCACCTTATTCCCCCATTCACAATTCATAATTCATAATTCACCTTACACTCCCCTTACCCATTCCAACACATAACTCGCTACTTCTTGCCAATCATTTTGCCCGCAAATGTAGTGTGTTCGGTTCGGAAATTTCTTGTAATCGCGAATACTATTTTTATCATTATAAGCGCGTAAATTCGATAAGTTTAAAGATGGTGGTATAATGTTATCTTTTGCACCGGAAATAAATAACAATGGATTATGTGGTTTATTGAAATTTATTTTACCATAGGGATCGTTCAACATACTTCTAGGAATGTTTCTACTTTCGGGTACAACGTATTCATTGTAAATAGCTGTTGTTTCTGCTAAGCTCATAGTATTACAAAAAGCATCGCGGAACCACTCAACCGACGGTACAAATGCACTATTACCTTTAAAAGGATTTATAACAGGTAAGTTTGCTCTCCAGAAACTCCACCTAAAAGTAAATATACCTGCAGGTGGTGCAGAATCAATACAAACACCTAACACACCTTTATTTAGTTCTATAAGTTTTTGAGTAATAAAACCACCAACAGAATGACCAATAAGAATAGGTTTTTCGGGTAAAGTAGCTATAAATTCTTCATAGCTTTTAACCACATCGCCAATAGATAATTTTGGTAATTCTTTATTTATATCATTTCTTAAATCAATGGGTTCACCCTCATGGTATGGAAAGGATGGTGTATAACAGATAAAACCTTTCGCTTCAAAATAAACAACCCAGTTTGCCCAACTTTTGGAGTTCATAAATAATCCATGTATAAACACAATTGTCCTTGATTCAATCATAAAATATTTTAAATTAATTTACCGTACCATTAATACTAATGAAGCAATTTATGATTGTCAATAAAATTATACCGAACAGTACAATTCGATTACTGAACCCATAAATGAGAGCAATGGAGATGAATTATATTATATGAATTGTGAAGTATGACTTATGAATTCAGATTACTATATTCTAGATTAGCTTGAGGCATTCTAATTTTAATACTAATTGCTGATAAAAAAGTAAGAATTGCAATTGAAAAAAACTCTTTGCTAAACACAATAAATAAGATGGCAAGACCTAGTAAAAACATTCCCCAGAAAGCAGGATATATAGCCCTAAGTATACCGATTGTTTAAAAGCTAAAACAATTACAAATATTAATTAATATCTGCTCTTATTCTACTAAGCGAAACTTGTGTAATACCTAAATAAGAAGCAATAAATTTGAGCGGAATTTTTTGTACATAATCTGTACTTTCTAAGAGCTCGAGGTAGCGCTCTTTTGCCGTTTTAAATTGCAAACTTTCTAATCGTCGCACAGTACTTACATACTCCTTTTCAAAAATCAATCGGAATAAACGCTCTATATCATGGAACTGGTCATAAAGATTAAAAAGCGATTCTGAATCGATGGCTAACATACTCGTTTGGTCTATTGCTTGTATGCCTTTAGATGTAGGCTTCTTCAAGAACAAACTTTCGGCACGTACAATTATTTCATTTTCGAAAGCAAAATGTTCTGTAATATCGCTGCCGTTTTTAAAATAAAAAATCCTAGCACAGCCAGATTGTACAATATAAACAGTTCTACAACTTGTATCTATGCCTTGTATGATATCATTTTTTTTAAATGATTTCACCTTGATGATAGCGTTTAGTGCTTCCTTGGCTTCAATACTGATAGGGTAAATACTATCAATATAAGTTAAAAAATTCATTATATAACTAATTTTAATGCTGCTGATAGTTTTCTACCAATTCGCTAATATCAGTAAGTACATCACTTAATGCTACAATGTAGCTATTGCCTTTAGCTTGACCAAGTGCGAAAGCCAAGGGTTCTTCTGTATCAGGAATACGCATCCACTTCGCTTCAGAATTATGCTTATGTATTCCTTCAACAATTAATTCAACTAAATCATCAGCACTTTTTCCTCTTAAAAATTTAACTTGATGTATTAATGTTAAGTCGAACATTTGTGCAGAAATACGTCCCAATTCTATTGTATCTTCATCCTTACGATCTCCAGTACCTACAATAATTCCTATTTTATAATCAGATTTTACATTAGTTAAAAAATCACGAATACCAGCAAAGCCATCAGGATTGTGGGCAAAATCAACTAATAATTGGTTTCCATTTATTTCAAAAATATTCATTCGCCCTGGTGTTTGTTCTGGCGATGGATAAAATGATTGTAGGGCTGCTGAAATAATTTCAGTTTTTAAGCCATAAATACTAGCGGCCAATGTAGCTGCTAACACATTTTCAATCATAAAGCCAAGTGTACCATTA
>JAGVEE010000401.1 GCA_020058405.1 Sphingobacteriales bacterium | reverse complement strand
GTTTAGCAGCATCAACACCACAAACAATGGAACATTAACATTGAATGCAAACGGAACATACACATACACTCCAAATACAAACTTCAATGGAAAAGATACTTTAACGTATAAAGTATGTGATAATGGAACACCAAGTTTATGCGATACGGCGATTTTAGTAATTACCATTATTCCTGCAAACGATCCTCCAGTTGCAGTTGTTGATACAGTATACACTACAGAAAACATTTTAGTATCTGGAACGGTTGCTATAAATGATTTTGATATTGATGGTGATAATCTGAACTTCACCATTATCAAGAATACAACCAAAGGGAACATTACATTTAGAAGCAATGGTGAATATACTTATACACCAAATCTAAATTTCAATGGCATCGATTCAATAATTTATAATGTATGTGATGATGGTATTCCAAGCCTTTGCGACAATGCTGTATTGATTATTATTGTAACTCCAAACAACGACCCTCCAATTGCAATCAACGATTCGCTTACAACCCTAGAGGATGTTGCACTTAATGGAACCGTTGCAACAAACGATTCTGACCCGGATGCAGATGAGTTAAACTTTAGAATTATTACTACCACAAAACACGGGTTAATAAACTTAAATACAAACGGTACATTTAATTATATCCCAAGTGCACATTATAACGGACTTGATTCTATGATGTATAGTGTGTGCGACAACGGAAATCCTAACTTATGTGATACTGCTTTATTGATAATTACAATTACTCCAGTTAACGACCCACCTATTGCGAATAATGATGCAAAATCTACTTTTGAGGATACTCCTGTAACGTTTAGAATTGTAGATAATGATTTAGATATTGATGGTACCTTAGATTATATTACGATTGACCTTGACCCAAGTACACCTGGTAAACAAGCTACTTTCTATGTAAACAACGAGGGTCTATTTGTTGCTCATACAGATGGTTCAGTTACCTTTACGCCTGATCCTAATTTTGTTGGAATTGTAAACGTGGTAAGATATACTATTGCTGATAACGAAGGACTATTAAGTAATTTGGCAACTATTTCTGTAGACTTAACACCAGTTAACGATGCACCTGTTGCAATAAATGATACAACTACCACACCTATTAATACTCCTATTACACTTAACGCAGGTATAAATGATTATGACGTTGATTTTGATAATTTATCGTTCACATTCTTCTCTGCTCAAAATGGTACTGTAAATAAATTAAACAGTGGATTTGTAACATATACACCTTCTATAAATTTTGTTGGCATAGATAGTTTGATGTATGTAATATGTGATGATGGTACTCCTTCATTATGCGATACTGCTTATATTTTTATTGATGTTGTAGGTATTAAAAATACACCTCCAGTGGCAGTTCGTGATGAGTTTACGATACCTGAAAACACAACATTAAACGAATCAATTGCCTTAAATGATTGGGACCCTGAAAATAATGCAATCGCTTTTGATTGGGTAATTCAACCTAGTAGAGGAGCTATAAATATGAATTTAGATGGTAGCTATTCTTATACACCAGAAAAAGATTTCGTTGGAGTGGATAGTTTCTTGTACGTAGTTTGTGATAATGGTTTACCTAGTTTATGTGATACAAACGTTTGCGTTATCAATATAATTAATACTCCAAAACCAAGTATTGGAGTTTCTATGACTGTAGATGAACCGGTACCTACTACTACTGAATCATATAGAGTAACGTATAATATAACTCTTAAAAACTATGGCGATATTGATTTGAAAAATGTAAGAGTGGTAGAAAATTTAACAAATGTATTTACTTCACCTTCTAACTTTATTGTTGAAGAAGTAATAACAGAATCAGGAATTGTTGCAAATGAAAACTTCAACGGCACTACCAATCTTGAGTTGCTTATTGCTAACAATAGTTATTTGCCAGCAGGAGAATCTAGAACTATCAAACTAAAAGTAATTGTTACTCCTAATCTACCTGTAGCGAAATATGATAATATTGTTTCTGCATTCGGTAGTATGATTTATGGTGATTCTACGGTTCCAGATTTATCTGTTGATGGATTCACTCCAGACCCTAATGCCGATAATATTCCGGATGAAAGTTCAATGACTACTGTAACTATTACCATGTTTGTACCAACAGGATTCTCTCCAGATGGCGATGGTGTTAATGATGGTTTTGTAATTAAAGGAATTGAAAACTATCCGTTAAACAAATTGGAAATATTTAATCGCTGGGGTAATAAAGTTTACGAGAAAGCTCCTTACGATAATAGTTGGGGTGGTAACTCTCAAAATTCTACAGGTATAGTTATCGGCCAAGGTACTTTACCGAATGGTACTTACTTCTATGTACTCGACTTTGGAGTAGAAGGAGTGAAGCCTGTTACGGGTTATATTGTGATTAAAAAATAATTAAGTATAAAAGATTCTTTAGAGCATTTCTCTTATCCCAATTTCATAACAGATTATCCTATTTTGGGATAATCTGTTGATTTCATTTTTAATTTAATATAATTTTTTAAACTATATATAATTGATATTCAATTATATAGTATCCATCATTACAACTTTTCTAATTTTGGAGGAATATTTGATGAATTGTATCTGCTAAATTGAAATTGAATAAGAAATTAACAATGCCCCACTTTATTTTAAGAACATTTTTCATACTGATTACATTCTTTAGTTTGCTAAGTCAAAACGAAGTAATGGCTCAAAGTGAACCAATGTTCAGTCAGTATACCTTTAACGAAATATTTATTAATCCAGCCTACGCTGGATCACATGAAGCACTTTCTTTTTCTTCAGTTTTTAGAAAGCAATGGGTCAATATAGAAGGGGCTCCAACAACCAAAACATTTACAGCGCACTCTCACTTATTTAATAGTAAAGTTGGTGTAGGAATAACAGCTTATCAAGATGAAATTGGTGTATCAGCTCAAACAGGTTTTTTTGCTAATTATGCATATCGAATCAAATTAAATAAAGGAACTCTTTCCTTAGGTTTACTAGGTGGTTATAGCGGCTACCAAGAACGCTTAACCGAAGTAAAAACTACAGACAATGGCGATAGAAGATTTTCGGCAAATACCCCTATGGTTTTTGCACCGAATTTCGGATTTGGTACTTATTACTACGCCAAGAAATTTTACTTTGGAGTGTCTGTTCCAAGAATGATGACTAATAAATTAATTATTAGTCAGTTTGGTGAGGTGGAACGTGTTGATGGTTCTTTAAATGTTGAGGATTTGCATTATTTTGTTGCTACAGGTTTAATAGTTGATATTAACCCATTGTTAAAATTACGCCCTTCAATGATGATTAAAGCTGTTGCGAATGCACCAGTTGAATACGATGCAAACTTATCAGCATTTTTATATACTGCATTGTGGATAGGTGCTGGTTATCGTTCTGGCGACTCATGGAATTTACTTACAGCAATACAAGTCAATAATCAATTACGGATTGGTTACTCTTATGATTATACCATCACAAAATTAAAAGACTTCGCTGGAGGTTCTCACGAATTTTCAATGAATTATGTTTTGAAATTTAATAGCAAAAAAATAACTTCTCCTCGATATTTTTAATTAATTATTTTTAATTAAAGGTTATTATTTCTCCTCAATATTATACTTTTTTTCCCTTCTCTCATTTACTCAAATTTATATAGGCATAGCAAATTATTATTTTAATATTTTGAATTATATAGATGTAATTCCTTTGTTTATTTTTTTGAAAAAATAGAAAAATACTAATGATAAAAACACTTATCGAAGCTTAACTATGATGGACAAAATCTGTTTGACGAATTAAACGGAGCCTTCTCAAAATTGTAGGCATTGTTAAAGGTCGAAGAAATCGAAAATTTGAATATAGTCCGTATGATTTCACTTGAAGCCCGATGAGCTTAATTTTTGGAATATTTTGGAGAAACTCATTTCCACGCTTCATTTCATTGCTTAAAATCACAGAAAAAGGTAATAAATTCTATGCTTTTCCTAAAAAAAAGTAATTTTTTCCATTTGTGGGATAAAACACGATTTATTAAGAATTTAACATCCTGCTTTTTTAATTATATTGAACTGATTTTCAGTTTATTAATTAATACTTTTTCATTTAATATTCCTTGGTAGTATTCTTGAGGAATAATATATGTAATGTGATTTAAATACAGCGTAATTAACAAACATTTTTAAATGTGTTAAATAAACGCTATTTTGAAGCAAATCTATTTACCCAGATTAACACAATTATTAATTAACAACAAAATCTCTAAACTATTTGGGCCCAATTCCCAAATTGGGAGAGATTATGCTTATTTATAAATAAAATGACTAAACTGTACCCGCTCTCCAACATTACTGATCACACAAGTCAAAAAACTACTAAATTCAGTAAAAAAGTGCTTAGGCTATTGTTTTTATTTTTTTGCATAGTATATTCAATAGGTGTAAATGCTCAAGCATTAAGTGTTAGTACTTGTCCAACAATAGAAAAAAGAAGTAACGGTAACGGTCAATGGCAACAATCTCCTGGAAATTTCCCAGGATATGGTCAAAATAATCCCGTTGCAGCAAATATTACAGGTACCTCGTATCAAAATGTAAGTTACGACCCACAAACAAAAACAGGTAACGTAAATTTTAAGTGGTCTTCGTCTACTGTGATTACGAATTTACCTATCCTCACTAGAGTTTGGTTAACAGCATCTGGTTCATCGAGTGGAGGATTAAGTGCGATTAAATTTGGTCCACCGCCACCACCCACAATTGTAGGACAAAATTATTTTGCGAGTTATAACTTTTATGGGCAGAACATGCCAGCAGCTGGAAAGGTAACTTTAGAGTTCGCAGATCCACAAACAAATTTGCCTGCATTTAGATGTACATTTGATTTACAAAGTAATGGAACTACAACCGAGCCTACGATTGATTGTAGTCCGACAATAGTTACGCAACCGGCAAACCAAACTTTATGTGGTTCAACTAGCACAACATTTACAATTTCTGCAGAAGGAGCATCGAGTTTTCAGTGGCAAGTGAGTAGTGATAATTCAACATTTGCAAACATTACAAACGGAGGAGATTATTCTGGGGCTACATCGGCAACCTTAACAATTGCAAATCCAAATACATATGATGGAAAATATTACAGAGTTGTTTTAGCAAGTTCTGGTTGCGGAAACACAACAAGTTCTTCGGCCTTATTAGTTGCAAAGCCTAAACCAACAGCTGTATTTCCAAGTGCAAACACTTGCGGAACAGGAACTCGAAGTATGCGAGTTAATTTCACAGGTTCTGGACCGTACAGTTTTACATACACAAGCGTGCCAGTTGCAGGAGGTACAACAGTTACCACCACTATCAATAATATTTCTTCAAGTCCATATTATTTCTCCATTAATCCGAGCGTTCCAACGGTGTATACGATTACTTCTGTTTCTGACAGATTTTGTACAAACACATCCTTAACTGGAACATATATTTCAACAGTTAACAATGCACCAACAATTACACCTGGTACATTAAAAACTTGTTTAAACAGTAGTTCATTTGCTTTAAATTATACTGCTACAGGTAGTCCAGATAAATACACATTAACAGCTGGAGTAAGATCAATGCCAGGATTTAGCACAATTACAAATGCTAATTTAACAGGCACAGGAATGGCGGTAACAATACCGAGTTCAGGTGTAGCAGCAGGTGATTATGATTTCAATTTAACGGTAACAAATTCTACAACGGGATGCGTGTCAGTAGTTAGTCCAATAACTGTAACTGTAGGTACACCACCATCAATGAGTGTTACTGCAAGTGCAACGAATTTTTGTGCAGGGACAACTATTACATTAACAGCAGCACCTGCAGGTTTAGTATCGTATACATGGGTTGCTACAGCGGGGAATACACCAAGTTCTGTTGTAAATCCATCTTTAGCGGTGAATCAGGCGACTACTTATACTGTTACAGGAACAGATGCTAACGGTTGTACAGCAACAGCAAGTATTACCTTAACACCAACTGCTGGTCCGACTTTAACCATTACACCATCGGCACCAACTATATGTTTAGGAAGTGCAACAACATTAACAGCGTCTGGTGGTAATACTTATTCATGGAGTCCTTCTACCGGATTATCTGCAACAACGGGAGCATCAGTAGTAGCATCACCAACTACCACAACTACGTATACAGTTACATCGCAAAATGAAACTGGTTGTCAATCGGTAGGCACAGTTGTGGTTACAGTGAGTTCACCTTCGGTTAGCATTTCACCATCTGCCCCAACAATTTGTGCAGGTACAAGTACTACCTTAACTGCATCAGGAGCTTCAACTTATACATGGTACAATGCAGCAGGTACAGTGCTTTCAACGAGTTCAACATACACACCATCACCAACAGCAACTACTACTTATTATGTAAGAGGAGTAACAGCTAGTGGTTGTGTGGCAATAAGTTCTGTAACCGTAACCATTTCACCCGCACCTATAAATACAGGAACAAGTACTGGTAACAATGTGGTATTTTGCACACAGGGTACCAGCTCATTCCCGATGAGTGTTGATGTTACGGAAAGTGGAACTACTAGAACTTGGTCTTACTCAACTGATGGAACAACTTACACAACAATTTCTGGGGCAACAACAGTTGGAGGGGTTACATTTACTCCGTCAACAACGGGTTCAAATAATTCTACATTAACCATAACAGGTTATGGTAACAGTGCATACGGTGGAGCAAGGTATTTTAGATTAGCAATCGTTGGTGCACTTTGTACATACAATTACAATATATTAATTACTGATACAAAAGGAACAGCACCTGCAGCTCCAACAGCCGAACGTTCTACTATTTGTAATGGTGAATCTACTACATTAACCATGGGTAGTGCTGCAGCAGGAACTACGTTACAATGGCAATCGTCGCCGAACAATTCAACATGGACTAATATTTCTCTTGCAACAACAGCATCATACACTACTCCTAATTTAACAACTAGTACTTACTATAGAGTTCAATATAATGGAGGTTCAGGAAACTGTGGAGCTAACGGAGCCTCAACTTTAATTACGGTAGCGAGTGCATTATCAGCAAATACTGTTACAGCAAGTAGTACATGTACGGATGGTAGTACCACTATTACTCTTAATGGTTCAACAATTACAGGTGCAAATTATCAGTGGCAAATTTCTACTACAAGTATTTCAACAGGATATACTGATATTATTGGTGCAACATCTGAGGATTATACCTTACCATCTAATATTTTAAGTCAAACAACTTGGTATAGAAGAACGGTAAGTTCTGCAAATTGTGGAGCGAATAGTAGTACAGGAGTTGTGGTTTATGCTCCAATTTCAAATAATCAAATTACGAACTCTTATGCTGAATATTGTAATACAGCAAATGCAACAACTTTAACAGGAACTACTCCAGTAGGTGGAAGTGGCTCTTACACTTACCAATGGCAAATATCATCGACCTCTGCAACGGTTGGATTTGCTGATATCTCAGGAGGAACAAGCCAGAACTATACAACTTTAAGTCAAACATCAAATAGATGGTATAGAAGAATTGTAAACACAACTGGCGGTTGTACAAATACTAGTGCGGCATTTAAAATTACAGTTAACACAGCACCTACAGTTTCGGTTACTTCTAATCAGAGTATTTGTTCTGGAACATCTGTTACATTAACTGCAATTAATAGTTTAAGAAGTACAAAAGTAAGTTACTCATGGTCGCCTACAACAGGGCTATCATCTGCTACAGGTGCTAGTGTTATTGCAAGTCCTACAAGTAATACAACCTATACTGTAACAGGAACGGATTCTAACGGATGTACAAATACAGCACAAGTTACGGTTACAGTCACATCATCTCCAGGTACACCAACATTAAGTGCAAGTTCAAAAACG
>JAGVEE010000027.1 GCA_020058405.1 Sphingobacteriales bacterium | reverse complement strand
ACGAATTAAGCTATGTGAGTTGAGGGGCGGTGCTAATTTGATACTGGTCCCATAATACTTTAACGAATTAAGCTATGTGAGTTGAGGGGCGGTGCTAATTTGATGCTGATCTTAAATCCTAAACGAACGAAAATTGCAGATTTAAAGAGTCGATTCATGTAACCTTATCTACAAAATCACGAATAAGTAACCAAACAGCAACAACCCTATGTTACATCTTATGAAAAATTTGGTACGTCTAGGCATGCAAATCTTAGGTATCTAGGAGAAATTAGTCAAAAAAGCCCGTCATTTACAAAACAATGACGGGCTTTTTAGTGTATTCTCTATACATTTGCGCTTTGAATTTGAGAATATGGCAAAAGTTTCCATCAATATAGCTACAGGCAGCCTCCAAAAAGAGGAAATAATAATAGGCATAGATTTAGGTACTACCAATAGTTTAATAGCTTATATAAACGACGATAAAGAGGCTAAAGTAATAAACGATACAGGCAAAGGTATTTTAGTTCCTTCTATTATCCATTTTCACCCAACAGGTGAAATCATAGTAGGAAATGATGCTAAACCTTATTTAATTTCTGACCCTCAAAATACTATTTTTTCGGTAAAACGTTTGTTAGGGCAGTCATACAAAGACATTGAAAACTTTAAAGACTTTTTTAGTTATAAAGTTATTGATGATGACACCGAAAGTATTGTGAAAATTAAGGTTGGCAATAAATTTTATACCCCTATAGAATTATCGGCCATGATTTTACGAGAGCTGAAAGAGCGTGCAGAACATGCTCTAAAAACGCCTGTAAACAAAGTGGTAATAACAGTGCCTGCCTATTTTAACGATGCCCAACGCCAAGCTACCCGCGATGCTGGTAAAATTGCTGGGCTTGATGTGTTAAGAATTGTAAATGAACCAACGGCTGCCAGTTTAGCCTATGGTATTGGCTTACACCCCGACGAAGAGAAAACCATTGCAGTATATGATTTAGGTGGGGGAACTTTTGATGTTTCTATTTTAAAAATACAAAACGGGATTTTTGAAGTGCTTTCTACCAACGGTGATACGTTTTTGGGTGGCGATGATTTTGACCGTGTAATTATTGATTATTGGTTAAATGCTTTATCATTAAATCCAAAAGAGGTAATGAGTAATTCTTCATTGGCACAAGCCTTTCGCTTAGGTGCCGAAGAAGCAAAAATTGCATTGAGCTCACAAAATATTTATCAAACTACAATTGACGGACATTTATGTGGCATTACGAAGCAAACTTTTGAAGAACTCATTAAACCATTAGTTGAAAAAACCATTAACTGTTGTGCCTTGGCATTAAAAGATGCAGGTGTGCAAGTATCGGAAATTAATGAAGTGGTAATGGTGGGTGGTTCTACACGTACGCCTTTCGTAAAGCAAAACGTAGCTACATTTTTCAACAAAGCCGTACACGATGAAATTAATCCGGATGAAGTGGTTGCTCTGGGAGCTGCCATACAAGCCGATGTTTTATCTGGAAATAGAACCGATATTTTATTGTTAGATGTAACACCGTTATCATTAGGAATTGAAACGATGGGAGGATTGATGGATGTAATTATTCCACGAAATTCTAAGGTGCCAACCAAAGCAGGTAGGCAATACACTACTTCTATTGATGGGCAAGTAAATATGAAGGTTTCGGTGTACCAAGGAGAAAGAGATTTAGTAAAAGAAAATAGAAAATTAGCAGAGTTTGATTTAAAAGGAATTCCATCTATGCCGGCAGGCTTACCAAAAGTCGACATCAATTTTATGCTTAATGCGGATGGAATTTTAAAGGTACAGGCCTTAGAATTACGTTCGGGTGTGAAGCAAGAAGTAGAAGTAAAACCAACCTATGGTTTAACAGATGATGAAGTAGAGCAAATGCTTTTAGATTCTATTACAAATGCCAAAGAAGACGTAGCGCAACGCATGATAATTGAAGCGCGTACAGAAGGTGAACAAATGGTATATACTGCAGAAAACTTTCTGAAAAAAAGTGCCGAATATTTAAGCATCGATGAAATTGCAAAAACGCAACAATACATAAATGTACTTAAAGAAGAATTGCCAAAAGCAAATAAAGATAGTATTCTAAAGGCCATTGATGAGTTGAATGAATACACAAGACCATTTGCCGAAAGAGTAATGGATGTTGCTGTTTCGCAAGCAATGAAAGGTAAAAAAATCGACGAATAAAAATGAAAAAAACAATAAATATTTAAGTTGCATCAGACGTAGTATGTCCATGGTGTTTAGTAGGTAAAAAAGAATTAGAAATTGCTATTGATCAACTAAAAGATGAATATCATTTTGATGTTCAGTTTTTGCCTTTTGAACTCGATCCAAATATTAGTAAAGAAGGAGTAGAGTTTAAACCTTACATTACCCAAAAATTTGGCGACTGGAATCGTTTTTTACAAAATTCTAACATGCTTGTAGAGCGTGGAAAAAATATTGGATTGAATTTTGATTTTCAAAATATACACAGGTCTCCAAATACATTTGATTTGCATCGCATCATTCAATTCGCTCATCAGTTTGGTTTGCAAGCAGCCGTAAAAGAAGCGTATATGAAAGCTTATTTCGAAAATGGAATTGATTTAACTGTTAGAGCCAATGTGCTAGAAGTGGCAATAAATGCTGGCCTCGACGAAGACCTGGTGTTGCAATTGTTAAATAGTAATGAAGGAGTAAACGAAGTGCAAATGATACAAGAAAGTATGCGTGCCATGGGGATTTCTGGAGTTCCGTTTTTTATCATTAACGATCAATATGGATTAAGTGGAGCAGTGCCTGCTGAGCAATTAGTGCAAGCATTTAAAGAATTAGAAACGAAGCAAGATTAAGTTCTTGCTTCCATCATTTTTGCTAAATATTTTCCAATAATATCAAACTCAATATTTACTTTATCGCCAACGTTTAAGGCATGCATATTGGTATGCTCATACGTATAAGGTATAATGGCTACCGAAAATTCTGAATGTGTAGAATCTACTACCGTTAAACTAATTCCATTTATACAAACCGAGCCTTTCTCTACGGTTAAAAATCCTGCAGCAGTAGGGTGCTTAAACCTAAATCTCCAACTCCCTGCTTCATCAATAATTGCTATGCACTCCGCAGTAGTATCTACATGTCCTTGTACGATGTGTCCATCTATGCGTCCGTTCATTTGCATGCAACGTTCTAAATTTATTTTACTTCCAATTGTCCAAGACCCTAAATTTGTTTTGTTTAAGGTTTCATCAATGGCAGTTACAGTATGGCTATGCTCATCGCATTTAACCACGGTTAAACAAACCCCATTGTGTGCTACACTTTGGTCTATTTTTAATTCTTTAGAGATTGCAGATTTTATACTGAAATGTATATTCTGCTGATCTTTCTCGATGGCAATTACATCGCCTAAGTTTTCTATGATTCCGGTAAACAAAATGAGATGTGAATTGTGCGTTGTGAATTGTTAATTATAGTTATTTAGTTATTAGTTATTAGGTTATTTTGTAATTTCGTGAGTTTACATTTGCACATTTTCGTATTTACAAATTTGCACATTTACCTTAGTAACTCAATATACCCCGTTTTAGCCTTCGCTTTTAGTCCTCTTAATCTTATTTCGCTGTATTCTATGGTATAAAAATAGGTGCCGGTTGGTAAATCGTTTCCGGTATTATTTTCTTTTCCGTTCCATTTAATCATTGGGTCCGAAGTTTGGAAAACCAATTTTCCGTACCTGTTGTAAATGGTTATTTGCACCTTATCAACAAAATCAATACTATCTGGCATAGGGCTAAACAAATCGTTTATGTTGTCGCCGTTTGGTGTAAAAGTATTAGGTAAATTTAATACAGGGCAATTATCTACACACACTATGTTACTGCGTTCGCTTTCATTATTAAATGAATCTATAGAAGTAATAAAATAACAACCTGCAATAGATTTTAATAAATTGGCATCAATAAAAGTGGTATCGTTTTGTAAACTGGTAGTGTGTATAATGGTAAAATCGCTTCCTTCAAATTCAGATTTATAAACGTTGTAACGAACTACATCGCCACTGTTTACTGTACTTGGCAGCCATGATAATTCATTTAAATATAATTGGCAACTTGGAGTTACAGTTAAAAAAGGTGGCTCTGGCTTACGTGTATCTACAGGAGTAACACAATACCGTTGAGATAAGTTAATCAAGGGGTTTATAAATCCTCCGACTGGGTATTCGCCAACGGCTAATATGTAGTAACAATATTCTCTACCATCAACTAAACCAGTATCAGAAAAACTATTCGTAAATGACATTCCAACAGAATCGAACAAGTTTGCATCGTTCAATCTGTACACAATAAAGCTATCGTTTTCCCAAGGGGTATTTACTCGCCAACTCAATTGTATGTTTCTATTTTCTGCACTTACCGATTCTAAAAATATAGAACTTGCAGGTCTAGAATTTCCAATTAAACTTCCTGCCGAATACATTTCTATTACATAAGTATATTGCTCGTTTTCTGTGTTTAAATTTGCATCGTATAAAACAGTGTCGCTCACATCACCTAAAAAATTACCAGTACTTGTTTTTAATAATTGTGCGCTTGCATTAGTACTGCTGGTTCTCATCCACCTAAATTCATACGGACCTGGATATTGCACAGTATCTAACTCAGTAGGTTTGCTAAAAATCACTGTATCTGTTCCAACTGTATTGCTCGTAGTTTCTATGCTCACTTTTGTAATAGATGGTAAATCTCTACTCAACCTGTTGCATGTTTCATTAGATACAATACTTTCTGCACCATCAGCAAAAAATGCAAATATTCTGTAGCAGTAATCTTTACCTATAAACAAACCTTGCCCATTGTTATCATCTCTAAATGTTAGGGTATTTATATCGTTTAAAGTTTCAATTAACTCGTATCCTTTTTGCGAACTTAATCCAGTTTCGCATGTACTTGGTGTAAACGGATTGCTATTTTCTTTTCTGTAAATTTTATAACCAATGGCATTGTCGCAACTTATTCTATCCCAATTTAAATTTATGCCGTTTCCGAGTCTTGTGCTTAGTAAATTCTGTGGAGCAGGTGCAACAATTCTTATTTGCCAATCTTCCAAATCTACAAGCTTTGGACTGCCATTATCTACTGCTTTAAATACAATTTGATAGGGTTGCTTACGTACTGATAAACAAGAGCTCTTCCAATAAAAAGATTGTGTAATATTTCCTGTGCCTACAGAGTTTTGTGTAAATAAAATGGTATCGTTACCAGATAATTCAAACGGTCCTCCGGTAGCCGATAAAGTTACTCTATCATTATCCATATCATTCGCCAAAACATTAATGGTTAACGAAGATCCGGCAATAATGCAAGTATCTTTTATGGGTGTAATTACGGGTGGGTTATTGTCTGTTAATACAATTTCTATTTGCATGTCTCTCACAATATAACCTATACGTAAATACGTTTTATTTTTTTCGATGTAACGCCATTCTTCTACCATAATGGCAATGTTGTATAATCCAAGTCTGATGGGGTTTTCCCAAACAAGCTGCCCAGTGCGCGGGTCTATTTCAAATTTAACAGATGCAAATCCGTTGGCAACATCTGGTATTTTAAATCCGAACACATCTAATCCAACATCTTGCTTGCAGGATACGAGTTTAAAACTCAAGCTATCGCCATCCACATCAAAGGCATTGGGGTTATGCACAAACAATTTATTTAAGCCACCAAAATCTATTGGCTCTAATAATAAAGTAGGGGAATTATTAAATCCAATAAAAGGGTTTATTACCAATTCTGTTTCTACATAAAAAGCAGTGTTTATAGAGTTCAACATGTTTTGTACATTGTTGTTTCTATTAGGGTCTTGGTAGCTAATTGTATAGTTAGAGAAACCCGGAAAAGTGTGTGTAAATTTGTATCTATTACGTTGTATAAATGGGCCAACCAAAGTGCGTTCTATTCGTGGTCGCTCTTCTTCTGTACCATCTCCAAATTTTAGAGTAGCAGTAGGCCTGTCGGCATTGCCTGCATTACTTACATCGGTAAAGGTGGTTAAAGTAAATTCGTATTGCAATGCACTTAATTGGCGGTATGTAATTTCTCCTGCACGGTTGTGAGTAGCAAACGCAGAAACGCTTAACGTAAAAAAAGTAAATAAGAGTATTATTCGTTTCATAGGTACCCTACCACAACTAATATACCAATTATGCTAGATTATTGATTTAATAACGAATTATTAATTTCTTCTATTGTTTAACCACGCAGAACTTTCATTGTTTTGTGTTTGTTCAATTGTTTTCTTTTGGTTGTTTTTCCAAAATTGAGCAATACTCAAGGCTGCCACTTCGGCTTCCTCCTCTTTAGAATCTTTTAAGCTATCGGCGTTAAAATAGTTTTTTACAAAATGTGTATCAAAATCCCCCGATGTAAAAGCCTCGTGTTGCATTACAAATTTGCCGAAGGGTAAGGTTGTTTGTATTCCTGTTATCACATAATCATCAATCGCTCGCACCATTCGTTCTATTGCTTCGGCTCTATCTTTACCAAAGGTTACTAATTTGGCAATCATTGGGTCGTAATAAATCGGAATGTCCATGCCTTCCACAAAACCATCGTCAACGCGCACTCCTAATCCCTGCGGTACTTTGTAGGTTTGTAAGGTGCCAATGTCTGGTAAAAAATTATTGTTCGGATCTTCTGCATACACACGTAATTCTATCGAGTGTCCATTAATTTTTAAATCCTCTTGTGTAAATGATAATTTTTCACCTCTTGCAATTTTTATTTGCTCTTTCACTAAATCAATTCCTGTAATTTGTTCGGTTACGGGGTGTTCTACTTGCAAGCGGGTGTTCATTTCTAAGAAGTAAAAATCTTTGTTGTTCTCTAAAATAAACTCTACTGTACCCGCACCAATATAGTCGCAAGATTTTGCCACATTTACCGCACATTCACCCATTGCTTTTCTAATTTCGGGTGTTAATACTGCTGATGGTGCTTCTTCAACCACTTTTTGGTGTCGGCGTTGCACCGAACACTCACGTTCAAATAAATAGACAATATTTCCGTGGGTGTCCCCTAATACTTGTATCTCAATATGTCGCGGCGAGCCTACATAACGTTCTATAAATACTGCTCCATCACCAAAAGCAGATATAGCTTCACTAACGGCTAATTGCATTTGTTCTTCAAAATCTTCAACACGCTCAACAATTCGCATGCCTTTGCCACCGCCACCGGCAGCAGCTTTTATTAATATTGGGAAGCCTACTTCTACGGCTCTATCTTTTGCAACTTGTACATCGCCAATGGCTTCTTCAGTGCCGGGCACCATTGGTATATTGTAACGCAATGCCGCTGCTTTTGCCGATAATTTATTCCCCATCATTTCCATTGCTTCTGGAGATGGTCCTATTAAGGTAATGCCAGCTTCTCTTACTTTACGAGCAAAAGCTGCATTCTCGGATAAAAATCCATAGCCTGGATGTATTGCATCTGCACCTGTAAGTTTGCAGGCATCAATAATTTTTTCCATTACCAAATACGATTGGTTAGAGGGCGCCGGGCCAATAAGCACAGCTTCATCTGCGTATTGTACATGTGGCGATAAACGGTCGGCTTCTGAATATACAGCAACTGTAGAAATTCCCATTTCTCTGGCCGATCGCATAATGCGTAAAGCAATTTCTCCTCTGTTGGCAATTAATATCTTTTTCAATGTTCTATCTGTTAATCTTATCGGATGGTAAAAATATCAATTTACGCGATATTTATTGCTATTTGAAAAAGGAAGTATTTATCAGAATTAATTCTAATTTTGAGGCGTGATTAGTGTAAAAATTATTAAAGCCTTATTACTTAAAGATTTACTTATTGAATGGAGAAATAAATATTCCTTCAATGGCATTCTTTTATACGTGTTTTCAACGGTTTTTATCTGTTATTTATCCTTTAAACAAATAAATCCAGTTGTATGGAACGCTTTGTTTTGGATCATCATGTTATTTGCTTCGGTAAACGCAGTAGCAAAGAGCTTTATGCAAGAAACGAAAGGGCGGTTTTTATACATGTACACCATTAGTTCTGCTCAAAACATTATCATCTCCAAAATAATTTACAATGCTTTGTTGATGATGCTATTATCTCTCATCAGCATACTATTTTATTCAGTGGTTTTTAAAAATCCTGTACAAGATCCTTTATTCTACGGAATTGCTGTAATACTTGGCGGGCTGAGCTTTTCAACCATCCTCACCATGGTATCTGCTATTGCTTCTAAAGTAAACAACAATACTACTTTAATGGCAATTCTAAGCTTCCCAATAATGGTGCCTTTATTAATGTTGTTGATAAAGTTTTCTAAGAATGCCATTGATGGTTTAGATCGTTCAGTAAGCATGAATGAGTTGACTGCAATTTTACTGCTCAATGTAATAACAATTGCTATTTCTTTGTTGTTATTTCCTTACATTTGGCGTGAATAAATAAGACATAAATTTAGATGTTGATAAAACAAAATTGGTGGAAATATTTAGGGATACTACTTGTATTGTACAGTATTTTCCAAGGCTTATTAGGCTCGGTTCCAGAGCTACCTATATTACATGAATCCATTAGAAATGTATACTTCCATGTACCCATGTGGTTCGCAATGATTATTTTGTTTGTAGTAAATGCTACATACAGTGTGAAGTATTTAAATTCAAACAATACGAAGCACGATACTTGGGCCGTAGAATCTGCAAACATTGGCGTTTTGCTAGGAATATTAGGCATTGTAACGGGCATGATTTGGGCAAAATACACTTGGGGCGAAGCTTGGAGTAACGACCCTAAGCAAAACAGTGCAGCCATTGCATTACTAGTTTACATGGCTTATTTTGTATTAAGAGGTTCTATTGAAGATGAGCAAAAAAAGGCAAAAATTTCTGCAGTATATAGCGTGTTTGCCTTTCCGATAATGATTGTGTTGATATTTATTTTACCACGCTTAACAGACTCTTTGCACCCAGGCAATGGAGGAAATCCGGGTTTTAATACCTATGATATGGATAACGATATGCGTAAAGTATTTTATCCTGCCGTTATCGGTTGGATTTTAATGGGAATTTGGCTTGCACAAGTGAAATTCAGATTAAGAACGTTAGAGGTTAAATCATTAGAAAAATAAACAATGAAAAAGATAGTATTTACACTTACATTCCTATTTATGGCATTTTGTAGCATAGCACAAGAGGCAGAAAAAGTAGAAATGGCAGATGGGTTAAGGAGTTCGGGTAAAATATATGTGGTAGTAGGAGTTATTGCTGTAATATTCTTAGGCATAGCTACTTATTTAATTTATATGGAACGTCGACTAAGTAAATTAGAAAAAGAGCAGAAATAATTTGCTAAAGAGAATTATTAATCAAACATTTGCTTAGAATTTTATAATAACAATTCAACAATTACTTAACAAAAAATTTGTTTATGGCTAAGAGCGTAAAAGCAAAAGCAGCAGCACACGAAACCAATTTCTTTGGTGATGTTTGTGCGTTCTTTGATAAAGCAGCAAGCTTTACAAAACATCCGCAAGGGTTATTAAACCAAATCAAAACATGTAACAGTGTTTATCGCTTTCAATTTCCTATCAGAAAAGCAAACGGTTCTATTGAAGTAATCGATGCTTGGAGAGTGGAACACTCGCACCACAAGCTACCAACAAAAGGTGGTATTCGCTACAGCGAAATGGTGAACGAAGATGAAGTGATGGCATTAGCAGCTTTGATGACGTATAAATGTGCAATCGTAAACGTAGGTTTCGGTGGTGCTAAAGGTGGTGTAAGAATCAACCCGAAAAATTATACTGTTGGCGAATTAGAAAATATTACTCGTCGTTATACTTCGGAGTTAATTAAGAAAAACTTTATTGGCCCGGGCATCGACGTTCCTGCACCAGATTACGGAACAGGCGAAAGAGAAATGTCGTGGATCGTTGACACCTATGCAACATTCAATCCAGGTTCATTAGATGCAAGTGCTTGTGTAACGGGTAAGCCTATTTCACAATCGGGTATCAACGGACGTAGGGAAGCAACTGGTCGCGGAGTATTTTTCGCAACTAGAGAGTGTGTATCTGTTCCTGAGGATATGAAAAAACTTGGTTTAACACCAGGTATCGAAGGTAAAAAAGTTATTGTACAAGGTTTAGGAAACGTAGGTTTCTACTCAGCTAAATTTATACATGAAGCAGGTGGTATTATTGTAGGACTTTGTGAATACGAAGGATCTATTTATAACCCTAAAGGCTTAGATGTTGAGAAAGTTTTTGAACACAGAAAAAAAACTGGATCAATTTTAGGTTACAAAGGTGCTACTAAAGAATTTAAAAATTCTGCTTTAGGTTTAGAGCAAGAGTGCGACATCCTAGTTCCAGCAGCTTTAGAAAACCAAATTACTGCCGAGAACATTAAGCGTATTAAAGCAAAAATTATTGCTGAAGGTGCTAATGGTCCAACTACTCCGCAAGCAGCAGAGTACTTTGTTAAAAATGGTGGTATCATTATTCCTGATGCGTATTGCAACGCAGGTGGTGTAACGGTTTCTTACTTCGAGTGGTTGAAAAACTTATCGCACGTAGCATTTGGTCGTATGGACAAGCGTTACGAAGAAAACCAAAACAGAACATTAGTTGATACAATTGAAAAAGCAACTGGAGTTAAGTTAACAGACGATCAGCGTAAAGCTATTGTAAAAGGTCCAGATGAATTAGAATTAGTAAACTCTGGTTTAGAAGAATCGATGGTACGTTCTTACCACGAAATTCGCGAAATCAGAATGCAAAATAAAAAGATTGATAGTTTGAGAACTGCTGCATTTGTTGGAGCAATCGATAAAATCGCAGTTTCTTACATGAACCTTGGTATCTTCCCTTAATCCGAGTTCATTACTAAAAAAAAGAAAAACCCTCATCGAAAGATTGAGGGTTTTTTGTTTAAAAGAAAACATCAGAAATCATCACCCCTCAACTCCGCTACGCTTCGTTCGGGGACCGATTCAATCCTATTTTTGATTGAAGAATGGTCGGTCCCCGAACGAAGCGGAACGCGGAGTT
>JAGVEE010000418.1 GCA_020058405.1 Sphingobacteriales bacterium | reverse complement strand
GGTAAATTCCCATTCTCGGCATCGGGTAAAGCAAGTGCTTCTGGTGCAAAAGATGGTTTTGTAAAAGTAATTTTTGATGCAAAATACGGTGAGTTCTTAGGTTGCCACATGATAGGCATGAACGTAACCGAAATGATTGCCGAAGTAGTAGTTGCTCGTAAATTAGAAACAACTGGCCATGAAATCATAAAATCTGTTCACCCACACCCTACCATGTCTGAAGCGATTATGGAAGCCGCAGCAGATGCTTATGGGGAAGTTATTCATATGTAATTGAATTACAAATTACGAATTACAAATTACGAATTAAGCGCTTCGGTAACAGCAGTGCATCATTCGTAATTCGTAATTCATAATTCGTAATTTATCATTCGTAATTCGTAATTCACATGGAAATTCATTCAATAAACACCGGCCTTTTCAAACTCGATGGTGGCGCTATGTTTGGCGTGGTGCCAAAGACTTTGTGGCAAAAAGTAAATCCGCCCGACGAGAACAATATGTGTACTTGGGCGATGCGTTGTTTATTGGTAAAAGACGGTGATCGTTTGATATTAATTGATAATGGGATAGGAACCAAACAAGAGGCGAAGTTCTTTAATCATTATTATTTACACGGTGATGATAGCTTAGATAAATCATTGAGCACATTGGGTGTAGAGAAAAAAGACATTACGGATGTTTTGCTTACGCATTTACATTTCGACCATTGCGGGGGCAGTATTGTAAATAAGGGGGATGGTGCGGGTTGGGATTTAGCCTTTCCAAATGCCACGTATTGGAGCCATAAAGATCATTGGGAATGGGCAACTAAACCGAACCCAAGAGAAAAAGCATCCTTTCTAAAAGAAAACATATTACCAATACAAGAAAGTGGGCATTTAAAGTTTGTGGATGAAAATGCTCCTTTTTCGGAAAATATTTCCCTGAGAATTAGTTCTGGGCATACAGATCACATGATGTTGCCGGTAATAAAGTACAAAAACGAGACGATTGTATTTTGTGCGGACTTAATTCCCTCTTCAGGACATTTAGGCCTATCTTGGGTAATGGCATATGATACCCGACCTCTCTTAACCATGTCTGAAAAAGAAGACTTATTGACCACCGCAGTGAAGGAAAACTGGACACTTTGCTTTGAGCACGACTCAAAAGTAGAATGTGCAAAACTTGTGGAAACTGAAAAGGGTATTAAAATAGAACAAACCTTCAAATTATCAGAAATATAGCTGACAATTCCTAAAAAAGGAATGATTTTTGCTAGATATCATTTTTATTAACGTATTTTTGCAACCCTTTAAAAACAGTTAAGCAGGAGGAAAATGAGACAACTGAAGATTACCCAATCGATTACAAACCGCGAAAGCCAGTCATTAGATAAATATTTACACGAAATAGGTAAAGTAGACCTTATCACTGCTGAAGAAGAAGTAATTTTAGCACAAAAAATTAGAGAAGGCGACCAAGCCGCACTAGAGCGATTAACTAAAACAAACTTACGTTTCGTAGTTTCTGTTGCAAAACAATACCAAAATCAAGGATTAACATTAGGTGATTTAATTAACGAAGGAAACTTAGGATTAATTAAAGCAGCTAAACGTTTTGATGAAACGAAAGGATTTAAATTCATTTCATACGCTGTATGGTGGATTCGCCAGTCGATTTTACAAGCCATTGCAGAACAATCTCGTATAGTACGTTTGCCATTGAACCAAGTAGGTTCATTGAGTAAAATAAGCAAGGCATTCTCTAAATTAGAACAAGAGTACGAAAGAGAGCCCTCACCAGAAGAATTGGCAGAGATTTTAGAAACTACGGTTGATAAGATTTCGGATACCATGAGTAACTCTGGTAGACACGTTTCTATGGATGCACCATTTGTGCAAGGAGAAGAAAACACCTTATTAGATGTATTAGAAAACACGGATACGCCTGATACAGATAGTATGCTAATTAACGAGTCTTTATCTGAAGAGATTAAACGCTCCTTAGCAACCTTAACAGAAAGAGAACGCGAAATTATAGTATTATTCTTCGGTTTAGGCACCAACCATGCCCTTTCTTTAGAAGAAATTGGGGAGAAATTTAACTTAACAAGAGAAAGAGTTCGCCAAATAAAAGACAAGGCTTTACAACGCTTACGCCACACTTCTAGAAGTAAAATATTGAAATCATACTTAGGATAAGAGTTATTCACGATAAATTGTAGAAAAGATTGAATGTTAATTAATTATTAATGTTCAATCTTTTTTTATTTTTGTGCCACACAAATACAAAGCAAATGTTAAATAAATACGAATCCGATTTAAAAGACTGGATTGCTAAAGAAAAGAAAGCAATACAACTTATTAATGTTGTTGGTCATTTATGGTTTGATAACTCTATTGAGTTGATTTTATTCAGAAAACCATTGGTAGATGTAAATGCAAGTGAAATTTTAAGCTACCATTTATATGCTCAAAATATTGTTGGTAAACCTATAACAATTGATGAGACCTTTGCTTTAGCAGAGCAAATTGCTAAAATGGACATTGCGCCTTCTCGTATAGATTTAGGACGTTTGGCTTCTGAATGGATTGCAGAAAAAGGAAATTTTGCATCGATTGAAGAATTTGTAAAAAATAAATTGGCCGCTCACATCGGCTTAGAGAAAAAAGTATTAGCTCCTAAAGATGTGGTATTATATGGTTTCGGTCGTATTGGTCGTATTGCTGCGCGCGAGTTAATTATGCAAGCAGGTAAAGGCGAGCAATTGCGTTTAAGAGCCATTGTAACTCGTAGTAATTCTGATAAAGATATTTCTAAACGTGCTGATTTATTGCGTTATGATTCTGTTCACGGTCCTTTTAACGGAACTATTGTAGAAGATTACGAAAACAAAGCTTTAATTATTAATGGCCAAACGGTCTTATTAATTGCAGCAAAAAACGCTGATGAAATTGATTATACTGCTTATGGTATTAACGATGCATTGGTAATTGATAATACTGGTGTATTGAGAGACAGAGAAGGTCTATCTAAACACTTAGTTTCTAAAGGCATAAACAAAGTGTTATTAACCGCACCGGGTGGCAGTGTACCAAACATAGTGTTTGGAGTTAACCACGAAGGCCAAGCGGCTGATGAGAACATTTTCTCGGCAGCATCTTGTACTACCAATGCCATTGTGCCAGTATTAAAAGTTGTTGAAGACGCTTTCGGTATTGAAAAAGGACATATTGAAACCGTACACTCGTATACAAACGACCAAAACTTATTAGATAATTACCACGAGAAATATCGCCGCGGACGTTCTGCAGCTTTAAACATGGTAATTACAGAAACCGGTGCAGACAAAGCAGTATCTAAAGTATTGCCACATTTAACTGGTAAATTAACAGGAAATGCAGTTCGTGTACCAACACCAGATGTATCATTAGCTATTTTAAACTTAAACTTCAAAAAAGAAGTAAGCTTAGAAAGTTTAAAAGAAACCTTAAACTCGGCATCGCTGTTTGGTGATTTAGTAGAACAAGTAGAATACTCTATTTCAAACGAATTAGTATCAAGCGATTTAATTGGAAACTCACATGCCTCTATCGTAGATGGCCCGGCTACCATTATTGCAAAAGATGGTAAAGGTGCAGTATTATACGTATGGTATGATAACGAATATGGCTATACACGCCAGGTAATTAGATTGGCGAAGTCGATTGCGGGAGTGATAAGACTACGTTATTATTAGTCTTTAGTAGTTAGTCTTTAGTCATTAGAAGGGGAAGATTTGTGCAAATAGCAGGGTCTTCCCCTTTTTTTATTTTGGAATTAAGTATTAAGAATTAAGAATTAAGATAGCAAGCTCTGAGTTGTATGAGCACACGAGCACACGAGCACACTAGCACACTACCTTCTCCACATTTCCACAAACCACAACCTTTTCCCCTACAAATCAGTTACTTAGTGCACCAACCCTACCCTTTTTACTAACAAGTTCTGTGGATAACATTAGTTGATAAAACCCCGATTTTAGGGGATATTTATATGCTCTAATGGCGTGTAAACATTAGGTTTTTTTACACATTAAACGAATTAACATTGAAACTAAAATCACTAGAAGTAAAAGGCTTTAAAAGCTTTGGAGATAAGATCAGCATCAATTTTGATGATGGGATTACAGCAGTTGTGGGACCTAATGGTTGTGGAAAATCTAACGTAGTTGATTCAATCCGTTGGGTATTGGGTGAGCAAAGCACGAAGACTCTTCGTTCGGAAAAAATGGAGAACATTATTTTCAACGGAACAAAAAATAGAAAACCAGCGAACCTTGCAGAAGTTTCGCTCACATTCGACAATACAAAAAACATACTACCTACCGACTATACAACTGTAACCATTACCCGTAAATTATACCGTTCTGGCGAAAGTGAGTACCGCTTAAACGATGTACAATGTAGGTTAAAAGACATTACCGATTTATTCTTAGATACTGGTATTGGTTCAGATTCTTACTCAATCATCGAATTAAAAATGATTGAAGAAATATTAAGCAATAAAGACAATTCTCGTAGAGCTCTGTTTGAAGAAGCTGCTGGTATTTCGAAATATAAAATCAGAAAAAAACAAACCTTAAATAAATTAAAAGATACAGAAGACGATTTAAACCGTGTAGAAGATTTATTATTTGAGATTGAAAAAAACTTAAAGCAATTAGAAAGTCAGGCGAAGAAAACTGAGCGCTACTATAAGCTTAAAGAACAATACAAAGAATTGAGCACTATACTTGCTTCTTTCCGAATTACAGGTTTGAAAAAATCGATGGAAGAGTTGGATGGAAAAGAAGTAGCACATAACGATGATAAGAACCGCTACCATGCAGAAATTGACAGTGTAGAGGCTAAAATACAAGAAGAAAAACTTGAGAATTTAAACAAGGAAAAAAACTTAGGAATACAGCAAAAAGCCTTAAACGATTACATTGCAAAGATTCGTTCGTATGAAAACGAGAAGAAAATTAAAAATGAGCGTTTAACCTTTTTTCAAGAAAAAGAAAGAAAATTATCGGGCGATTTAAACATCGACAAATCATCTGTTGACCAGATTTTAGGTCAATTAGAAACCCTTGAAGCATCGCAAACATCAGAACAAAAAATACTTTCGGAAATAGAATACGAATTAGAACAATTACGTACCGAAGTAGAAATGTTGCG
>JAGVEE010000346.1 GCA_020058405.1 Sphingobacteriales bacterium | reverse complement strand
TCCTACTCTTCCCCAAATCGTACTGTCGTATCTTGCAGCATCTCCGTCTCTTGGTAAAGCATTTTCAATCGACTCTTTACCATCTTTTAAAACATCTTCTGATATACTTCCTAAGTTAAAATACAAATCGCCACCTGCAGAACCTTCGTTGTAAATAAATGGATCCATCATCCAAAACTCTATAAACTCAACGTTCAAGGCTTCAAAATCATTGGTCTCCAATCGTCTCATTATACCACCCCAAGAATTATTCGGGTCTTTAAATGTACCATCAGCATTCAACCTACTCACACTAAAATTATATGGTCCTCTTTCTCTTGGGAAATAAGTTAAATCTAAGGTCGATAAAATATTAGGTTGCCCCGTAGGTATTTGTTTGTTCGGAAAAACTTCTTGCTCTGTAACTTCTCTTACATAATGATTTGATAATTGAACTCTATCATTTCTAATGTGTACAGGAGTTCTGTTATCTGTTCTACTATAAAATAAATTATCAATTTGATAAAATGCTAAACGAGCTCTGTTAAATCCATAACTTAAATCATTAAACAAATTACCTTCTGGAAACATTGCAGGAGTACTCGATAAATACCAAGCGGTAGAACTTTTTAAATCAATAGAAGATCTACTTCCTTCAAAATCGTCGATGTAAGAAATACCACTTTTATTATTTGCGGTATTTAATAAACGTGAGTGCCCTGGGTCTAATCGCGCATACTCCGCAGAAACGGTAATGTTAGAATTTGCCTTTGTTTGTATCAACGGAATTCTATCAACCAAGGTTGTTAAAAATCTAGAGTCGCTTCTGTAATTTAAATCAACGCCATACATATTATTGGCAATGGGCTCGTCACCTATGTTTACTTTTTGTGTTAAGGGTCTTTCAGATAATCGTAAAAATGTACCTCCTAAATTTAACTCATCGTTTACCTTATAATCAAACCTAGTACCTATAAAAGTTCTGGACTGAACTCCAAACAAAGTGGAACTTTCTAAATCAACTGTTAAAGGTGCACCGTTACTCAACAATGCAGCATTTGTAATTTTAACTCTACCAATATTGTAATCAACGGTATAATCTTGACCTTCCACTAAAACCTGCGTACCCGATTTTACAACAACCGAACCTTGAGGAATATTAATGGCGTTTAAAGAAAATTCTGAATTACTGGTTGATTGAAATGATCCTTGAATTGTGAATTTATTTTTTCGGGGTAATTGTTGTGCTTTAAATTTTGTTGAATCGTACAATTCTGTAAATGCAATGTTGTGTGCAATTACAGTATCGCCATCGGCGGCTAGTAAGCCATATAAATAAGAACCAAAAGGTTCTATTTTGGTGAAAATAATTCTACCGTTTGCAGGATTTACAGTAATATTCGGAACAAAGTCAAATACTCCATCTGGAGTAAGTGTTTGTTTTACGTCCAACTTATCTAAACCTAATACTCTAATAAGCGGTAGATTTTTTACGTTCGCCGGACCATCAGAAATGTAGTTTACATTGTTCGCTGTTTTTTCATCTAAGTACATAACATCCAATTTAAATTCTTCAGAATTTACTTGAAATGCATTTAGCGAATAAATATTTTTCATCATTAAATCCCAAGTTGGCAAACTTGTTTTTAAGGATACGTTTTTTAATAATTTTGTATATAGTACAGTCGGGGGATTTGTTTCTTGTCGCTCGTTAGAAAATTCACCGACGGTATATTCTACTCCGTTTAAAGTATATCGATAAGCAACTGCCAATACTTCATCGGCATTTAAAGCTGCGTTTAAAGAGATATAACCTAATTGCGGATGGAAAGTATATTCTCTATCTAATAATTTACGCGCTCTTATTCTAGCATAGTTATCTGGACCACCAGTAGTTGCAAAATAACTGCTCAATGAATTGTCGCCAACGTTTCTGGCAGATGCCGGAATAATATCTAATAAATTATTGGATGCATCTACTTGATCTGTTTTAACAGAGTTCGGGTACGGACTTACATTTTTAATTAAGTTTGGGTCGGAGGTATATGTTCTGCTATTTTCTCCTAAATCTATTAAGGCTAAAATGTCTCGAGTATTCTCATCACCTACTCGGTTTCTAGAAGTTACCCAAACTTCTACTCTCGAAATTAAAATATTAGATTTTATAATTGGCGGTTCATCTAATGAACGGTCGTATTGATCTCTAAAATATTGCGCTATGAAAAAGTGTTTGTTTCCTTCGTAATTATCCGCTAAAAATTTAAACTCTGTTTTTTGCGAACCATTGGTGATTTTAATTTGCTTCTTCTCACTTTTTTGTTGAGAGAATACTGATGTTACCATTAACTTACCAAATTGCAATTGAGTTTTTACCCCAAACAAACTTTGCGATCCACTAATTAAACTTGAATTTAAAGGAAGTGATACGTTTCCTAATTCAATCTTTTTTATAATCTCATCTTCATAACCGGTGTACTCTAACTTCATTTGGTTTTCGAAATCAAATGTTGCTTCGGTGTTATAGTTTACAGATGTTTTTAATTTATCGCCAATATTACCAGTTACGTTTAATTGTATTTTCTGATCGAAATCAAACTGACGAGTTTTACGTTGGCGTTCGTTCAATAATGGATTATCATTTTTATTAAATCGACCTGCAAAAATTAACTCGGCAGTTCCTTGCGGGCGAATGTCCACTTTGCTACCACCAAAAATACGATCGAACACTTGGTTGTTCACGTATAATTTCGGAACCATTCCGTTTGGAGATATTAATTGAGTTTCCGCAGAGCGTTGTTTCCAATATTCGAATTTAGACTTTTTTGATTCGTACAATTGGTACTCTTCAAAGGTCATGTAAACTGGCGATTTGTAAAACTTGCCACCAACACTTTCTGTAATTACATACATTTTAGTTTCGGGGTCGTACTCTACTTTACGCTCTACATTCGGAGGATCTTGAAGATCAATTTTCTTTTTAGGTCCATTATCTGTGGCGGTTCCCTGAAATTTAGTGCCAGTATCTACCGAAGAAATTATAGGCAACTCAAATTTAGTGATACTCGACTCAGCACTCCACACAATTGATGCGGCAGCAAAGAGTGATATCACCGTAATAAATAACCTAAAAATGGACTTCCTTCCTGTAGTACTAGTTTTCACCTAAAAAAATTAACGGTCTTTTATAAATTCTTGAGTGCTAATTTAATCAGGCGTTCTACGCTAAGCGCAGATCCTTCCGCTCTGATAATTTGTTCGAGTGCTTTTTCGGCGCTCAACTTTGCAAAACCCAACATTACCAATGCTGATAACGCTTCTTCTTTTGCTGTATTGTTCGAAGGGAGTGATAAAAGTGTTCCAGAGCCTTCTTTTTTCAACTTATCTTGTAATTCCAAAATTAATCGTTGAGCCGATTTTGGCCCTATTCCTTTGATTTTTTGAACCAAAGCTACATCACCACGTACAATTGCTTCCTGTATTTCTTGCGGAGAAATAGAGGAAAGCATCATTCTGGCTGTATTGGGGCCGATTCCTGATACTGATATTAAGTGAGTAAATAACCTGCGCTCGCTTTCATCAAAAAACCCATACAATACGTGGGCATCCTCCCTTATACTTAAATAAGTATAAATTAATATAGTTTCTACTTCTTGTATTTGAGCGTAGGTATGTAAAGATATATTGATAAAATACCCCACGCCCGATGCTTCTACCACCACGTGTGTGGGGGTTTTTTGCACTAATTTCCCTTTAATATGATTAATCATTCTCTATTTACGCAAACTGCTTATTTTTTCTTTCAATGTTCTTCTTGGCGAACCGTTTTTAACATCGTTCAATTCTTCCTCTTTAGATTGTGCATCCACTACCGCAATGGTAATCATGTTTACAATTTCACGAACTGATGAACCTAATTGTAAAATGTGAACAGGTTTTTTCATCCCAATTAAAATTGGCCCCACCGCTTCTGCACCGCCAATTTCTTGTAATATTTTATAGGCAGAATTTCCAGAGTCGAGGTTCGGGAAAATTAAAGTATTTGCTGGCTCACCGTTTAAGGTTGAGAAAGGATAATTGTCTTTTAATAAAGTTGAATTTAAGGCAAAGTTTGCTTGCATCTCACCGTCAATTA
>JAGVEE010000078.1 GCA_020058405.1 Sphingobacteriales bacterium | reverse complement strand
TAGGAGCATTGCCACCTAAGCCATCTACATCTCTGTACTGAAAAATATATTGCGCATTCGGACTGTCGGTATCTGTAATAATTAACTTCAGAGTTGTAATCAGTTCTTCATCATTTGTATTTGAAGGCTTTGTAACATCATCATCATCTTTTTTACAAGCACTAACAGTTATGGCCATTGCAAATGCCATCAATACGATTTTATTTAAGTTATTTTTCATTTTTTTATTTGTTTTTTAAAATTTTAAAAATTATTTTTTTCATAATTCACCCCTCAATTCCGCTGCGCTACATTCGGGGCAAGTAATTCACAATTCAAAAGTGGTATTTCAATCGCACTACAAACGACCTCCCCGGTTCATCTGTAAAATACCTGAAGGCATTCATGTACTCACGGTACCTCGTATTCAAAATATTATTTACACTCATTCCAATTTCATAATGTTGTTTACCAATGTGTACACTCGTTCCGGCATCGGCATTTAATAATGTGTAAGCATTTGGCGCATCTTTATAATCGGACAATGGTTCTACTCTATTTTGTTTCGCTACATATAACACATGCAAATCGATGCTGCTTTCTTTAAAATATGTTGAATTATTAAATTCATATTTCAACCCGTTTTCAATTCTATCCGATGGGATGTACGGAAGATATGTGCCATCGCTTACATTATATGCCCTTACAATATTTAGCTTGTGTGTTGATTTAAGTTTATCAGTAATGCTGTAATGCAACCAAGCGTCAACACCAGTAAAATAAGCATCTCTTTGTTCGTATTGGAAACTCGGGAAAGCACCGCGAATGCTAAGTGTTGCTGGGAATACGGGCTTCATATAAATATAACCATCCATTAATTTATAATACACATCAAAGTGTCCGTGCAAGCGCTTAAAATTATCAATTTCAATTCCAGTAATAATAGCCTTTGCACGTTCTGGATTTATATTTTCATTGGAATAGATGTATTTCCCTTCGCCATGATGCAATCCATTTCCATATAACTCATTTACACTCGGTGCTCTAAAAGCTGTACCAATATTTAAATGGAGAGAAATGTTTTCGTTTATTTTATAATCAAAACCTGTATTAAAACTTACATTTTTAAAACTGCGTTCGGGTGAGTACAATTCGTTTTTAGAATTGAATTTATAAATTTTCAGAAATTCATAATCGTAACGAATGCCGAAATCGAACATTATTTTTTTTAATTTATATTGATGAATAGAATACACAGAATAGTTATTGTTTACAAAATTTGGAATAAAAACGCGCCCTTCATAAGTATTTACTTGTTGAATGGTATTAAAGCCAATTGTGCTATTTAAATTTTCGTTAACCTGACGAACGTATGCTAGGTCGGCAGTGTAAGTGGTAATTTCATAGTGCAACTCAGGTTTATTTAATGCAGCAAGAGAATCATTCAGCGGTAAATCTTTATCATACTCGTCTCTCAAATTATATTGTCGGGCAAGTACTAAACTGAGTTTAGAATTTTCATCAATAGTATAATCCGTTTTAGATTTAAACAATTCATGTTCTACACGTTGTTTAGGGCGATCAATTGCATAACTAAATCCAGATTTTATACTTGGTTCATTAGAATTAAATGCACGTGCTAAATCTGTTAAGTTTCCAATATGAGCACCTCTAAAAACGCCAATGTCTGTATTAAATTGAGAGTAGAATAATTCGGTTTTAACTTTTTTCCATTCATAAGAACTCGCCCATGAAAAATTTCTCTCTCTGAAACCACTATTCGCTAAATAGTAATCGGGAGTTTTTATGTTACCAGCTTTTTTAATAGTTCCTTGTACTCTCCAAGCCAATGGAATTTTTTTAAATCTTCCTTCAACAATTCCAGAACTAACACCTTGTTTACCGTTGCTTATACCCACTAAATTTAATTCGCCGTGTATACCCGCCGAATCTGGCAATACATTTGGTTCTACCAGTATTACCCCACCAATGGCATCGGCACCGTATTTAATACTTCCTGCTCCTTTTATAACCGTTAATTTATTTGCAACAAAGGCATCTATTTCTGGCGCATGCTCTGCACCCCATTGTTGACCTTCTTGCCTAATGCCATTGTTTATAATAAGAATGCGATTGCTGTGCATGCCTTGTATTACGGGCTTACTAATAGTTGGTCCGGTTTGTAAAGTGGTTACTCCCGGTATTTCTTTTAAGGCATCTGCTAGAGAAAGTCCACGAGTTTTTTCTAAATCAACTCCCTTGAGTTCTATTTTAGACATGGTGCTTTCTGTGTTAGTGCGTTCAGAAATTACATTCACATTTGCTATGTTTTTTACACTTGGAGACAGTTCAAAAGTAAATGTTTTATTGCCATCAATTTTTATATTCTGACTGATGGTGTGGTAAGACAGAAATGTAATTAGAACTTCGTACTCGCCTTCACATAAATTTTCGAAACGCAGCAAACCTTTTTCATCGCTCTCTTTCAAAAGCTTTACATTAGTAAGGCGCACAAGCACTCCAGGCAATGCATTTTTATTTTGCTCGTCAATAATTTTAATGTTCATGGTGTACGAACAATTATTTTGAGCAAATAAATGATTACTAAACGCAAATAAAAAAATAAGATAGAAGAAGTATTTCTTCATCAATATAAATTAATAAAAATTAAATTTTTTGTGTAAATAAATTAGATGTAGAATAAGGCTGGTGGATCTCTGCCTTTAAGATCTATAATAGAAATACTTGGAACCGTAAATGTTTTTTGAGTATAAATAAAACATATACTATTTAAAGGGCTGTTAGAAAGTTCGAACTTTGTATAAGTTTTTGTTAAATGATTTTCGAAACATAGAAAACAATCTATTTCGAACGTATGGTAGTGTTTAGGATATTGATCTTTCTCTTTCTTAAATTTATCGGGAATAGCAGAAGCAATATCGCATTCGTTTACATGTTCGTGGTGGTGAAGTAATGACAAAGGCAGGCTCGAGATGCTAATAGTTAGCAAGAGCAACAGACTTAGACCATATGTAAACTTCGAAATTTTCAACAATCAAAGTTAGTTAAATAATTTATAATTCGGATTAGCTTGTTACTTTTGTAAGATTATAAGAATATACTGAACATGAGCAAAAAATACGCAACCATCGACCTATCTAAAACGAAAACTCCAACTGGCACTACCTTAACTTGTAAAGGTTGGGTACAAGAAGCAGCTTTACGTATGTTGTTAAACAACTTAGATCCCGATGTGGCCGAACGCCCCGAGGAGCTAATAGTTTATGGCGGTAGAGGCAAAGCGGCTCGTAACCCAGAGGCATTCGAATTAATAGTGAAGGCCTTAAAAGATTTGAATGAAGATGAAACTTTATTAATACAAAGCGGAAAGCCAGTAGGAATTTTACCTACACATAAAGATGCCCCACGTGTAATTATATCAAATTCACAATTGGTACCCAAATGGGCAACTTTTGAATATTTTAACGAATTAGAAGATAAAGGTTTAATAATGTACGGCCAGATGACTGCTGGATCTTGGATATACATAGGATCGCAAGGCATTGTACAAGGTACTTATGAAACTTTTGCAGCAGTGGCGCGCAAGCATTTCGGTGGTAGCTTAAAAGGCACTATTTCTGTAACCGCAGGTTTAGGCGGCATGGGCGGTGCTCAACCCTTAGCTATTACTATGTGCGACGGCGTTTGTTTAGCAGCGGAAGTGGAAGAGTGGAGAATTCAGAAAAGAATAGATACTCGTTATATTGATGTAATGATTAAAGACATCGACGAAGCGATTGATAGAGCAGTATTAGCAAAGCAAAACCGCGAAAATCTTTCAATTGGTGTGGTATGCAATGCAGTTGATTTATTGGAAAGAATGATAGAGCGTAATATTATTCCTGATGTATTAACAGATCAAACTTCGGCGCATGATCCATTGGTTGGGTATTTTCCACAAGGTATGAGTGTAGAAGAGGCAAAAGTATTAAGAGATGAGAACCCAGATGAGTATGTAAAAAAATCATACGTTACCATGGCTCATCATATACGCTTAATGTTAGAAATGCAAAAGCGCGGCGCGATAACATTTGATTATGGAAATAATTTACGAGGCAGAGCAAAAGAAGTAGGTGTAGAAAACGCATTCGATTTCCCAGGCTTTGTACCAGCCTACATACGTCCGTTATTCTGCGAAGGCAAAGGGCCATTCCGTTGGGCAGCTTTATCTGGCGACCCTCAAGATATTTACGAAACAGATAAATTAATTTTAGAATTATTCCCCGAAAACGTAGAGTTAGCGCGTTGGATAAAAATGGCACAAGAGCGAATCGCATTTCAAGGTTTGCCAGCACGTATTTGTTGGTTAGGACAAGGCGAGCGCGAAAAAGCAGGCTTGGCATTTAACAAATTAGTTGCCGAAGGGAAAGTAAAAGCTCCAATTGTTATTGGCCGCGACCATTTAGATACAGGATCGGTAGCCTCGCCAAACAGAGAAACCGAAGCGATGTTAGATGGCTCGGATGCTATTGCCGATTGGCCAGTATTAAATGCATTAATTAACACCGCAGGCGGTGCAAGTTGGGTATCTCTACACCACGGCGGCGGAGTAGGCATTGGCTACTCTATACATGCAGGTATGGTTATAGTTGCCGATGGCACTAAAGATGCGGAAGTTAGAATAAAACGTGTTCTGCACAACGATCCAGCAATGGGTGTAATTCG
>JAGVEE010000232.1 GCA_020058405.1 Sphingobacteriales bacterium | reverse complement strand
GTTTGTATTGGGCAATAATCAAGAAAACAGAGCCTACCCATCTGGCTTATGTGCAGAACGAGTAGCACTTTTTCATTTTGGTGCAAATTTCAAAAACGAAACTATAAAAGCCATTGCCATTACTGCAAATAATAAAGAGCTCAACTACAAAGAAATGATAAAGCCTTGTGGAGCATGTTTGCAAGTAATTGCTGAATATGAATTGAAGCAAAAGGAAAAAATACGAATGATTTTGTATTCTGATACCAACAAAGTGCTCATTGCAGAAGGGGTAGAGAATTTTTTACCAATGATATTTCTTTTCTAATTACTACACTAGAATTTAATTAAATCCAAAATAAAATATGATAAATATTTCCATTATTGCTCAAATTACAGTTGCCTTATCGATTGTAATTGTTTGGGTTTTTAGATTCAACAATGTTGAAAAAGAATTTAAACAATACGGCTTAAGTGATTTAACACGTAACATCGTAGGTGCATCCAAATTATCATTGTCGACCTTGTTAGTAGCAGGTATCTGGTATTCAGATTTAGTGTTAATTCCTGCTTTATTATTAGCATTTTTCATGCTTTCTGCACAATACTTCCACTTTAAAGTTGGGAATACAATGCAGAAAAAATTGCCTTCATTGGTATTGCTAATCCTATGTTTATATATAGCAGCGGTTGCTTTAGATTTAGTGTAGAATGACTATTTTAAATTTCTTGATTATATTTTCTAGCCTTTCATTTTTGGGTTATGGAATTGCCTATTTTACTTCAACAAAAATGAAAACAGAATTCAAGCGATTTGGCCTTGAAAAACTAGGTTCATTAACAGCTATACTCGAATTATTAGGGGCAATAGGATTGCTAGTTGGATTGAAAATCACCATGATTTTATTAATATCATCTGGTGGATTGGCATTGTTAATGTTTTTTGGTGTAGCAGTGAGAATAAAAGTAAAAGACAGTTTTATGGTTACTATACCAGCAACTTTTTACATGTTATTGAATGCGTACATATTTTATATGGTTTTAATTTAATTATTGAAATTTAATGTCATGAAAAATGTAATAACATTTTGTTTACTATTTTTCAGTATCGCCCTAAAGGCTCAAGAGTTTAAAACCCTTCATTTTGTTCCAAAATTTGAGTCCGAAACTCTAGTTCTTCAAAAAGATTATAATCTTAATGGTATTAAAATCAAGCTAAGTAACTTAAAGTTTTATATTTCTGATATACGCTATTACTACAATGACTCCCTAATTTGTACTTCTGCTCAAAACATTTATTTAATGGATGTGCTATACGCTAATTCATTTCATATTTATGAAAAAAGGAGTTTTAACTTTAATAAAATCAAATTTAACATTGGTATTGATAGTGTAACTAATACATCGGGCATAATGGATGGTAATTTAGACCCAACTACAGGAATGTATTGGACTTGGCAAAGCGGTTACATCAACTTTAAATTAGAAGGGGTGGCAAGTACTAGTCCTGCTAAATACAATAAATTTTATTGGCATATTGGTGGATATAGATATCCATTTAATGCACAAAGAGAAGTTGAAATATCTACTAAAAGTGCTAATTTTACTACTTTAGAAATTCAATTAGCACATTTATTCACAAAAATTGATCTTTCTAAATTATATCAAGTAATGTCGCCTAACACACAATCAGTGCAAATTGCAAATGAACTTTCAGCATTATTTAGAATACCTCAATAATGATTAAAAAACACCTCTTTCTAATTAGTGCATTAATATCCATATCTTTTATTTTTACAAAAAGTAAAACTTTATTTTATCAACCAAGCTATTTTCCTAAAGCAACTTATAATTTTAACAAAAATCCACTTGATTCTTTAACTATAGAATTAGGTCGCGCACTGTTTTACGACCCTATACTTTCAGCAAATAATACGGTTTCTTGCGCATCTTGTCATTCGCCTTACAATGCTTTTGCTCACACCGATCATGAATTAAGTCATGGTATTAACGATTCTATTGGGAATAGAAATGCACCAGCTCTTTTTAATTTGGCTTGGCAAAATTCTTTTATGTGGGATGGTGCCGTAAACCATTTAGATATGCAAGCATTGGCACCTATTTCGCACCCAAATGAAATGGGAAGTAACATCATTCAAGTGATTAATAAATTGTCGAATAACTCTTTGTACAAAAAATCTTTCAACAAAGTTTTTAAAGATTCTACAATTACAAGTTCTAAAATCTTAAAAGCTTTGTCGCAGTTTCAATTAACATTGGTATCTGCTAACTCAAAATACGACCGAGTTCAATTGGGTACAGATGTATTTACTAATCAAGAACGTAATGGATACGAATTATTTAAAAAAAATTGTAATACTTGTCATACTGAACCTTTATTTACAAACCATTCTTTTGAAAATAATGGATTACAAATTGATCCAGTTTTAAATGATTTCGGCAGATTTAACATCACTCAAATAGATGCAGATAAATTTAAATTTAAAGTTCCTAGTCTTCGTAATTTATCATACACGTATCCATATATGCATGATGGAAGGTTTTTATCTATTAAAGAAGTAATGAACCATTATACTAAAGAGGCACCAGAAATAAAAAGCTATTCAGTTAAATTGAAGATCCCAATAAAATTAAATGCTAATGAAAAAATAGATATTATTGCTTTTTTATTAACTTTAAATGACAAAGAGTTTGTGTTCAATAAAAAACATCAGTATAGCAACATAACAGAACTTACAAAAGAATAAATTCATACATCACCTAATTCTATTAAATATTCATTTAGATCATATGAACAAAGTATTTTTAACCCTAGGTATGATGTTAATATTAACATTTAATATTAACGCACAAACCAATCCTGTAATTACTAAATGGCTACAGAACAAAACCACAACAGGTTTTTATTATGTATCGGGTAATTCTACTCCAATTTCGCACGGAATTTTAGTGAATTGCCAACAAGTAAGGTATTCTGCGAACAGCGTATATATTGATGCTACAGGAATGCCGGCATACCATGTAGGGCCGTATTTAGATGGTAATACGAACCAAGCGGGGAATCAAAATGCGATTTTTAAATTGCCATTATTTCCTACAGAAAATACGGGTACAAAAACTCCTACAAGTGGTGGTAATACAGGCATTTTTATTAATGGAGTGGCTATGTTTGATTTTAGAGATGGAGTTGCATGGAATACTTCCACAAATGCATTTTGTGGAGGACCTGGTAATCCGCCTTGCCCGGGAGGTATGGGAACTACACAATCTTGGAACAGGGATGCAATAGTGTATGAACGATTGGGATTCGATTGTGCAAAAGGTCACCCTGCAGGAACAAATTACCATCATCACCAAAATCCTAGTGCATTTGATTTAGATCTTAAAGTAATTTCAACTATTTGTAATTTATATGATGCCGACGGATTGTATTCAATAGATACAACTCAACATTCGCCGTTAATTGGTTTTGCGTATGATGGTTTTCCAATTTATGGAGCTTATGCTTATGCCAATGCTGATGGAACTGGTGGTATTACTAGAATTAAATCTGGTTACCAATATAGAAACATAACAGTAAGAACACATCATGCAGATCAAACAGATGTTTCTGATGGGCCAGCAGTTAGCACAACCTATCCTT
>JAGVEE010000243.1 GCA_020058405.1 Sphingobacteriales bacterium | reverse complement strand
TCTCCTAACGGTAGATATGTTTACACCCCTGCATTAGATTTTGTTGGAGTAGATAGTTTTATTTATGTAGTATGTGATGATGGTATACCAAGTTTGTGTGATACAAACGTGTGCGTTATCAATGTAATTAATACTCCTAAGCCTTCGATAGGTGTTTCATTAAGTGTTGATGATCCAGTTCCGGCTACTTTAGAGGATTATATAATCACTTATAATATTACCGTTAAAAACTATGGTGACATTGATTTGAAAAATGTACGAGTGGTAGAAAACTTGTCGAATGTATTTAAATCACCTGCTGATTTTAGTGTGTTAGAAGTTATAGCAGGCAACGGGCTTGTCGCTAATACTAATTTCAATGGAATAAATAACCAAGAATTAATTGTAGGTGCAATAAGTTATTTGCCAGTTGGGGAGTCTCGCACAATAAAATTAAAAGTGAATGTGAAACCAAACTTGCCAGTAGCAAAATATGACAACATAGTAACTGCACTAGGTAGTATGGTTTATGGCGATTCAATTGTGAGTGATATTTCTGCCAACGGATTTACTCCAGATCCAAATGGAGATGAAATTCCGGATGAACAATCGATTACTGAAGTAACAATTGTTATGTTTGTACCTACAGGATTTTCTCCTGATGGTGACGGTGTAAACGATGGATTTGTAATTAAAGGAATTGAAAACTACCCTCAAAATAAATTAGAAATATTTAATAGATGGGGTAATAAAGTTTTTGAACAGGCTCCATACGACAATAGTTGGTCAGGAGGAACCAAAAACAATACAGGTATAGTTATTGGAGCCGGCACTCTGCCAAACGGTACATATTTTTATGTATTAGATTTTGGTGTAGAAGGTGTTAAACCAGTAACAGGATATATAGTAATTAAAAAATAATTTTTGATGTCACGAATCAAAGTAAAAACAATTTTTATAATCATTTTTGTCATCAGCGCATTTTCAATTAAGCGCGCTGATGCACAAAGTGAGCCAATGTTTAGTAAGTATACCTTTAATGAAATTCTCATTAAGCCTGCTAATGCTGGCTTTTATGAGTTTTCAATGAATTATGTGTTAAAATTTAATAGTAAAAAAATAACATCTCCTAGAAATTTCTAATTTTATATTTAATGAAACGATTTTTACTCATTTTAGTACTTTTAATAAATACTTCTTCTTCCTTTTCTCAAATATTAATTGGTTTAGCAAACTATAAGTTTAATAATTTAAATTATACGGATGCAATACCATTGTACGAGTATTATTTAAATAAACCCAAATTTGAAAACGATATAAAAGCAATTAGAAATCTTGCTATAAGTTATCAATTAACAAATAGAAGTGTAGATGCTGAACCTCTATTTGGTCGACTCACTACTATGGATTCTAATTGGAACGATTTAGTGAATTATGCTCAAGTAATGTTGAAAAATAAAAAGTACGACACTACATTCAGGCTGATTAATAAACCAAATGTGCTTTCAAAGAATGACACTAGAATTACAAAAATTCTAAATTCAATTCAAAATTTAAATGAACTAGTGTCATCAGATACTGGTAATTTAAAAATAGCAATGCTTCCTTTTAATTCAGGTCAATCAGATTTCTGCCCTTCATTCTATCAGAACGGATTAGTGTTTTCTAGTACTAGGCAGGTTTCTGATTTTGTACAACGAAGTCATACCTGGACCGACAAAAACTTTACAAATTTATTTTATACAAGTGCAGAAGATGGCTATGAAAAGCCAATTAAGTTCGCAAAGCAATTGCGAGGAAAATACAATTACGGTCCCGCTACCTTTAGTAAAGGCGGAAGAACCATGTATTATACTGTAAATAACCCTAAGAAGAAATCAAAATCGGGATATAAAAACTTAAGAATTTATTCTGCAAGTTTTAATCTTGAAAAGAAGAAATGGGTTAAAACGTATAAATTCCCCTATAATTCTCTAGATTATGCAAGTACACATCCAAGTTTAAGCTCAGATGGACGTAGATTATATTTCAGTTCTAATATGCCAGGTGGCTACGGTGGTATGGATATTTATGTTTGTGTATTAAAAGATAGTTTGTGGTCTAAACCGAAAAACCTTGGACCAAAAGTCAATTCTCCTGGTGAAGATGTTTTTCCATTTATTGATAAGGATTCATTATTGTTCTTCTCATCAAATGGAAAAGGTGGTTTAGGTGGATTGGATATTTTCTCGTATGATTTAAAAGACACTTCGGCATTAGTAGAAAATCTTGGTGCACCACTTAACTCTTATGCCGATGATTTTGGCCTAATAAAATATCCAAATGCCGACAAAGGATTTTTTAGTTCTTCAAGAGGTAATGAAGGAATTGATGATGACATTTATTCATACGTAAGAATTAAGCCAAAAGGAAAAACTATAAATGTATTTATTGTTGATAATGCCACAGGTAGATTAATAGATAGTTCTAAGCTTTTGGTTAGCTCTGAAATTTATACGAGTCCATATAGTTACATGCTACCACAGGGTAGGTTGTTTAACCTTAGTGTAGTGCCAGGAAAGCATTTTAAATTAGATGCTTCGGCAGATGGCTATCTAGATAATAGCATCAGCTTCTTAGCAAATAGCTCAGATTCTATGTATGTTATTAAGCTTACTAAATTAATGAAAGGTTGTATTGTGCAAGGTACAATTACCGATAAAACTACAGGCCAGAAATTAGACAGTGCATTGGTAATTATTACTAATACACAAAATAATCTAGAGGTATATAGAACATTCACAAATGAAAGCGGATTTTATAAATTCACAGGATTAACAGGAAATACACCATATCAAATTGGTGTAACCAGAAAAGGGTATTTCTCTAAAGAGCAAGGCCTAAACACCTATGGGAATACTTGTATTACGGCAACACCCAAAGAATTTGATTACTTAAAAGATTTTCAACTAGAGCAAATCATCATTGGTAAAGCAATAAAAATTGAAAATATTTATTTTGATTTAAATAAATATAACATACGTGCCGATGCTGCAGTGGAGTTAGATAAAATTGTGAAATTGTTAATTGAAAACCCTGATATTATTATAGAGCTAAGCTCGCATACAGATGCACGTGGTTCAGATGCATCTAATGCTACACTTTCTGATAATCGTGCAAAATCTTCAGCAGCATATATTATAACAAAAGGAATAGCTGCCAATCGAATTACAGGAAAAGGGTACGGGGAAAGTAAATTGGTAAACAATTGCGGCAACAATGTGAAATGTACTGAAAAAGAACATCAGCAAAATCGTAGAACAGAGTTCCAGGTTGTTGGCTTCTTGAGCGATCTTAAATAATTAGCTAATGTGATAATTAGCTAATTAGCTAATTTGATAATTAGCTAATGGGGTGCTTCGTAGTTTACTTTTGTAAATTATTTCAATATTTATGAGCTCAGATGAGTTTTGCAAAATTCTTAATGCAATAGCTTTTCAATACGGATTTATCGCAATCGAATTTCTTTGGAAATAAAATGATTTTGAGAGTTTATTGAATGAATCCAAGTAAGAATTTG
>JAGVEE010000066.1 GCA_020058405.1 Sphingobacteriales bacterium | reverse complement strand
TTCGCCAATTATTGTATGAAAGTTTCTTTAAAGGGGATCCTAACAAAACCCTGCATGCTTACATTCAAATCTGCCACCCTGTCAATTCCAAGCAGCCCCGAGATAGTGTGCTAGTATGCTAGTGTGATAGTGTGATAGTGTGATAGCGGGTGCAAAGATACATAATTCTGTACAAATATTGTTGAGTTAAATTAATAGCCAAACCTTTTCAATTAGCACCCATTAGCACACTAGCACACTTATAAACTAGCATACTGTTTTAGCGCTTGCTCCAAACACTCCATCGCTGCAGCTAAATCTTCTTTCTTCAAAACGTAGGCAATACGAACTTCGTTTTTGCCGGCGCCTGGGGTAGAGTAGAAGCCCGTTGCTGGTGCCATCATTACCGTTTGGCCTTTGTAAGAAAAACTCTCTAGCATCCATTGGCAAAATTTATCAGAATCGTCTATCGGTAAGCGTACCACTGCATAAAATGCTCCACCCGGATTTGGGCAAAATACTCCGTCCATTTTGTTCAAGGCACTTACCACTAAATCTCTGCGCTCTGTATATTCTTTGTTCACCGCTTCAAAATAAGAATCGGGTGTATCTATGGCTGCTTCTCCTGCAATTTGTGCAACGCCTGGAGGCGATAACCTTGCTTGTGCAAATTTTAAAGCTGCTGCTAATACTTCTTTGTTCTTCGTAATTAATGCGCCTAATCTTGCACCACATGCCGAGTATCTTTTAGAAACGGTGTCTAAAACAATTACGTTCTCCTCTAAGCCTTCCAAATGCATTGGCGATATAAACTCCTTCCCATCATAACAAAACTCTCTATAAGCCTCGTCTGAGAAAATAAATAAATCGTGTTTCAATGCCAATACTTTTAAAGCTTCTAACTCTGCTCGCGAATACAAATAACCGGTTGGGTTATTCGGATTACAAATCATAATAGCCTTGGTTTTTGGTCCAATCACTTTTTCAAATTCTTCTATCGGTGGCAATGCAAAACCAGTATCAATGCTAGATACTATTGGTTTAATAACCACATCTGCCATACACGTAAAACCATTGTAGTTTGCATAAAATGGTTCTGGTATAATAACTTCATCGCCCGGATTTAAACAAGCATTTACCGCAATGGTAATGGCTTCCGATCCTCCAGTAGTGACGATGATATTACTCGCATCAATATTAAATCCTACCTTTTGGTAATAGCCCGCTAATTTTTCTCTGTAACTAGGTATTCCTTCAGAGTGAGTATACGCCCATACTTTAAAATCTATGTTTTTAATCGCATTTAACATCCCTTCAGGTGTTTCAATGTCGGGTTGACCAATATTTAAATGGTATATTTTTTTTCCTTCGCGTTTAGCTTGATCTGCAAATGGTACCAATTTACGAATTGGCGACGATGGCATGTTTACACCTTTACTTGAAATTTTTGGCATGTTCTGTTTAAATAAAAAGTCCCGTCTCGGTTTGTTCGAGACGGGACAAAAGTCTTAAAAATCTATAACAATAAGAAATTATTGTTTAGGAGCTGCAGGGCTAGCAACTTCTTTTTTAACTGGCATTGCCGATTCCGACTCGCCTGCGCTTGCTGCTTCTACGTTACCCTTTATAAACAATACTTTTTGTGCTGTTTTAGCATTTGAAGTAATCGTTACTGCTTTGTTGAAATTTCCTGGACGTCCTTTAGAGTTATATATTGCAGTTACCGAACCCGACTCTCCTGGTTTTACTGGCTCTTTCGTCCATTTTGGAGTAGTACATCCGCATGATGCTTGTACGTTTGTAATAACTAATGGCTCTTTACCTGTGTTTGTAAATTTAAACACGTATTCTGCTTGAACTCCTTCTTTAATAGTACCGAAATCATGAACTTCTCTTTCGAATTTAAAATCTGCTGCATTCGGATTTGCTGGAGATGCTGCTGGTGCAGTTTGTGCTACTGATACTGTTGCGAATGATGCAACTGCGATGAGTGATAATACTAATTTTTTCATTTGTTTTCTTTTTTTATTTATGATTTCAAATCTATTATAGTTCTGCTAATTTTTTATAAAGATTAACATCTTTAACGTTTCATTAACAAATAACATTCCAATTAAGCTGTTTAGCGATTGTTTATTTGCAATTTTTCCCTGTAAATTTTAGTATTCGTCTCTATTTCAAACATATACATTCCATCTGGGAGTTTTGGCAATAAAATCCCGTTCTCTACTACTCCTGCCATGTTTTCATATATATGTATTAATTGACCGGTTATTGTAGAAATTTTTACAAGTTTCAATTCCTCGTTTCCATTGTTTTCTATATACACTTTATTACTTGCTGGGTTTGGGTATAGTTTGATGCTTTTTTCTTCATCTCTTAAATTAATACCAACTTTTGTAGGATCAATAATAAATTGATATCGAACTTCAGTTCCAAAATTTGCATTAAAACTTTGGAAATAAGTGCCTGCCATATTTCTAAAACGGATAGAACCTACTCCATCAGAATTTGCGAAAAATGAAAGTCCATCTTTATCCAAATCATGTAATATAAATGTATAACATCCTGGTGCAAAACTAATCGTATCTCTATGCATAGTATTCGCCTTAAAATCATCTTTCATGTGCACTACATTTCCAGCTGCATCTAAAATTTCATAATAATTTTCGGATGGTACTGTATTTGCTCTTAACTCAATGGCAAAACGCGGTGGTAATATTTTTACTAAATCAAATTTACTTACAAAAGAATTGTTACTCATGTCGTAGTCTGTAAGGCTTGAATCTGTTGGGCTTGCTGTAACATTAAATTGGGTGGAGTCTCCAAAAACTGGATTCTCTAATTCAATTTCGATGCTTTTATATGCAGCCAGTGTTCCGTTCCAATTGTATGTACTTACATTGCCAGTATTTTTAACACCGTATGTAAAAGTAATACCATTTATTGCAGCGTTTCCATTATTTCTAACTTTTACTTTTGGCTTACTGCAAATAGGATTAAATCTTGCATAACTCCATTTCTTACTGGGTGCTAAAACATCTTCTAAAATCAAATCGGTTGTAGCTACTCTGTTTTTATAATAAATTAAATTGGCAGCGATGTTGTAAGAGCAAGAGTTGTTGCCATTATTGGTAAAAGGTGTCATATCCATGTCTACCACATTTGTACTATCGAGGTTTACATAGGCAGTTAAATCATGATAATAGGGGCGAACCATTTCTCCAGGGCACCAATTTGCTCGATCATATAACCAAGTACCTGGTTGTGCTAACAATGGGTTTTTACCACAATCGTCTTTCCACACTAAATTACTGTATCGTTGTGTCCCGTTAACTTTTATGAAATTATACTTAGGGCAAAATTCTGCACAATCTTCATTGCCTCCAAAGCCATGCCCAGTTTGTAAAATCTGTAAACCCACTTCGTTTGCCAAAGAATCGGGTGTAAAGTTAAATGGCTTTATATAATTTTCTATTGAATTGGCCGGATCGCCATAGGGGAAGCCACCGTAATAAACAGGTACTACTTTATACGCTTCTCTTATCGGAATACCTAAATGTAAATAATAATCTAGGCTGATGGTGAATCCATCGGAATAGCCTTCATACTTTACACCAATCTCTGCAGAGTCGGTTAGTACCGATCTAAAATCAGTTACATCTAATTCAAAGTCTCGGTAAAATCCAAAATTTTTATCGCCAGAGTAAGGGGTTATGTATCTAGCAAATTCTATGTATTCATAAATTGGTTTATTTGCAGTATCCAATCCAATTTTTCTGCGTGCAAAAACTTTAACGGTATAATCCCAATCGCTGCAACCATTCGTTGGGCAACCAATGGTTAATTTCATAGTAATTTTTTTTACACTGGTGTCTGCCGAGGGGAATTTTGCTTTTCCATAAAAGTCGCCGTACCAATTTAAATGCCTCTCGTTATGCGAACGAACATGCACAATATCTTGCGCATTGCTAATTAAGGAATTAATTTGCAGGCAGATAATAAATATAAATAGCTTTTTTAACATGTAATGATGGGTTTAGAAGCTCTAAAATACATATTTTAGGCGATAATTAATTTTTCTTGGTCTGCGTCGGATTCCTTATTTTTGCCGCATATCCTTATATTTCGTTTATGTCAGCAAACAACAAAGAGCAAGTCGCACCTTCTACTGGTAATTTAAGTTTCGAAGATTTCAAAGAAGTTGTAAAAAACGATTTTAAAATTGCGAATGAAAGTCGCCAAGCAAGTTTGCTAGGCAGAAAAGAAGTACTTACTGGTAAAGCTAAATTTGGAATTTTTGGCGATGGTAAGGAGATTGCACAGATTGCGATGGCTAAAGTTTTCCGTGAGGGAGATTTTAGATCAGGATATTACCGCGACCAAACTTTTATGTTTGCTACCGGCATGAGTAATGTGAAAGAATTTTTCGCACAATTATATGCAATGCCCGATGTGCAAGCAGAACCGTGTTCGGCAGGTAGAAGCATGAACGGACATTTTGGTACACGTAGTTTAAATGAAGATGGATCATGGAAAGAATTAACTGCCATGAAAAATTCATCCGCAGATATTTCACCAACCGCTGGGCAAATGCCGAGGCTCGTAGGTTTAGCGCAAGCATCAAAATTATACAGAAACAATCCGGAACTTTCTCACTTCAGTAATTTCTCTATAAAAGGAAACGAAGTTGCATTTGGCACCATTGGGAATGCGAGTACTTCGGAAGGTCATTTTTTTGAAGCTGTAAATGCAGCAGGTGTTTTGCAAATACCTATGGCTATTAGTGTTTGGGATGATGGATATGGAATTTCTGTACATGCAAAATACCAAACTACCAAAGAAAATATTTCTGAAATATTAAAAGGATTCCAACGCGATGATAAAGGCGAGGGCTATGAAATATTTAGAGTAAATGGTTGGGATTACGCGGCACTTTGTGATACGTATGAAAAGGCCATTAAAATTTGTAGAGAAGAGCATGTTCCGGTAATGATACATGTGCAAGAGGTTACTCAACCACAAGGTCACTCTACTTCTGGTTCGCACGAGCGTTACAAATCGAAAGAACGTTTAGAATGGGAAACAGAATTTGATTGCATTAAGCAAATGCGCGAGTGGATGATTTCAACTGCCATTGCTACTGCAGAAGAATTAGACGCGATAGAACAAGAAGCAAAAAAATACGTGCGTGCTTGCCAAAAAGAAGTATGGGAAGCCTTCAATCAGCCAATAAAAACGGAGATTGCAGAGGTATGCACCATGTTAGAGCAATTAGCCGCAACATCGGCAGCATCATCAGAAATAACTAATTTAATACAACAATTACGCAATACTGTTGATACCATACGCAAAGATATTTTGGTGGCAGTGCGTAAATCATTACGCTTAACACGTGCAGAAGATTCTGCGGCAAGAAGAGATTTACAGATTTGGTTGAACCATTACAACAGCCAAAACTACGATCGTTATAATTCCTATTTATTTACCGATACCGAACATTCGGCATTGAACATTTTAGAAATAAAAGCACAATACTCTGAAGATGCAAAACAGTTGGATGGTAGGGAAATTTTACAAGCTTGTTTTGATGCAGCATTTGCCAGAGACCCGCGTGTATTAGCTTTTGGCGAAGACGTAGGTAGAATTGGCGAC
>JAGVEE010000206.1 GCA_020058405.1 Sphingobacteriales bacterium | reverse complement strand
GGAAATAATGAGGTATATGTTAAAAGAAAGTGAAGATGGCTTAGTGGATATAAATGATGAGATACAATACCTCAATAGTTACATCGATTTAAATCGTATTCGATATAAAGAAGGTGTGCATTTATCAATAGATATTAATATCGACAAGCCTACGTATAGAGTAATGCCATTGCTATTGATTTCTTTTATCGAAAACATTTTTAAACACGGATTGGTAAATGATGCACAAAAACCTGTTCAAATTTCTATTAAAATTACCGAAGGAGTTTTTACCTTTTATGCTAAAAATTATATTAGAAAGGGAAATAAAGATGAATCGAGTGGTATTGGGTTAAGAAATATATATAGAAGATTGGACTTGGTTTACAATCGTAATTATTCTTTAAAAATTAAAGTTACTGATATTTTTGAATTAACTTTAGTAATTAAATTAGATGCATGAGGTGTATAATTGTTGATGATGAGCCGTTGGCTCATGATATTTTAAGTGATTATGTTTCTAAGTTAAATAACTTAGAATTGATAAATACTTATACAAATCCTATTGAAGCATTTTCATCTATTGAAAGAGATAAAATTGAACTTGTTTTTTTAGATGTACAAATGCCTGAACTTACCGGCATACAGTTTATGAAATTGTTGGGTAATAAAGCAAAGGTAATTCTTACTACTGCTTATCCGGAATATGCCATAGAAGGCTATGATCATAATGTGGTAGATTATTTACTAAAACCAATTTCGTTTGAGCGTTTCCAAAAAGCGTGTGATAAAATTATTAATAATGTAACTATTGTTGATGAGTATAATGTAGAGCTTGATCATATTTTTATTAAATCGGAGCATAGAATTGTACGAATAGATTTGAGTTCTATTTTGTACATAGAAGGCTTAAAAGATTATATTTCTATTTATACAAATAAAGAAAGAGTGCTCACTTTAATGAATATGAAAAAGGTGGAGGAATTGCTCCCTTCCAAACGCTTTATAAGGGTGCATAAATCTTATATAGTATCTCTAGAAAAAATAAGTTCTATAGAAAAGAACAGAATTTATATTAATGGGCAAGGCATTCCTATTGGTGATACATACAAAGATGAGTTTTATATGCGTTTAGAAGGAAAGTAATTTATATTTGTGTATGCAAGAGGAGTTAAACATAGAGGAGATTATTCCGAAAACCAATTTGGGTATATTAGCCAAACAAGTGGTAGAAGGTTTTATAACTGGTTTACATAAGAGTCCTTTCCACGGATTTTCTGTGGAGTTTGCGGAGCACAGACCTTATCATCCGAGTGAAAATATTAGAACCATAGATTGGAAATTATTTGGGCGTACAGATAAAATGTATGTGAAGAAATATGAAGAGGAGACAAATCTGCGATGCCAGCTTGTATTAGATGTTTCGAGTTCTATGTATTATCCGGATAAAAAATGGAACAAAATTAAATTCTCTATTTTAAGTATTGCCTCTTTAGTTGAATTGTTAAAATCGCAACGCGATGCATTTGGATTGAGTTTGTTTTCTGACGAGTTAAAATTCTCGAGCATTGCTAGATCTACTACTGTACATCAGAAATTAATCTATGCAGAGTTAGAAAAAGTATTGGTAGATAAGCCGAAATTACAAAAAACATCTATTGCAAAATCATTACATGAAATTGCGGAAAAAATACATAAGAGATCATTAGTAATTATTTTCTCAGACATGTTTGAAAATTTTGAGGAGCGTGAAAAAATATTTGAAGCCTTACAACATTTGAGATACAATAAACATGAGGTGGTTGTATTTCATGTAAGCGACCATTCAACAGAAATAGATTTTAATTTTGACAGCAGGCCCTATTTATTTGTTGATGTGGAGTCGGGCGAAGAAGTGAAAGTGCATGCGAACTCTATAAAAGATGAATATGTAAAAAGGATGAATTCTTACTTAGAAGAAATCACAAAACGCTGTCAGCAAGAAAAAATTGACTTTATACTCTCAAACACTGAAAAAGGTTTCAACGAAGTGTTGAATTCATATTTAGTAAAACGATTAAAAACGTATTAAGCCTGCATAACCTCCTGTAAAATATACTTTTACATTTTTTTTATTTTTATATTTTTTTTCTTGTAACCCTTTCATACATTTTTACGATTAACATCAATAACTGAACTATTAGATATTAATCTCCAAAAATCAAAAAAGGTTATGAAAAAATTTTATGTATTCATTGCATCTATGTTCTTACTTGTAATAGTAAGTAAAGTATCAACGGCACAAACAGCAGATACAGTTTGTGTGAACACAAACCTAGTACCCTATAGTGTAACGAATACAGCTGGTTCAGCATATGCCTGGACATTATCTGGTGGTGGAGCATTAAGTTCTACTTCAGGCAATGCAATTACAGTAAACTGGGGAGCAACTCCAGGTACATACAATTTACAAATACAAGAAACATCGTCGACTGGTTGTGCGGGCGATCCAGTAAGTTTAAATGTGGTGGTTATTCCATTAGCAACCGCTACCATTTCAGGAAATACAGCAATGTGTTATAACGATCCAAATCCTACCATCACTATATCATTAACAGGAGTAGGCCCATGGACATTCTCATATAGCAACGGTACAACTACAAGTACAGTTACTAACCATGCATCGAGCACTTATACATTTACACCAACACCAACTATACCAGCTGCAGGTACAAGTGCTGCTAACACAACGTATAGCTTAGTTTCTGTAAGTAACAAATTCTGCTCGGGTACCACATCAGGTTCTGCAGTAGTAACTGTAAATCCTAAGCCGGTAACATCAGCAATAATTCACTAAGAATTATTTTTAGAATTAGCATTAGTATTAAAATCTCGCTCTCGCTTGCTTAAACTAATAAGTACATACAATGTTTCGAATCTGGAAAATATGTTTATCCATGATGCTGGGAATGCTTTGCCTCAACGAAGCATTCCCACAGTCATCGGATAATTTATTTAACAGACAAACGAGTATCTCTTACAGCATAATTCCCAATCCATCTTCTACTTATGAATGGTTTGTTTCTGGCGGACAATTTGATGGTCCATCAAGTGGTTCTTCAATAACTATTACTTGGAATATTTATGCAGATATATTTAAAGTAGGAGTTTTAGAAACTACAGCATTTGGATGCAGGGGCGATACGGTATGGCATCAAATGGAGAACGAGCGAGTAATATTTCCGTACATAAATGGCAAGCGTTTAGTCTGCGAAGGTGAAACTGTTGATTTAGTTGCTTCCTCATCTGATTCTATTTATAAAGATTTGTACTATCGTTGGTCGAACGGCGCAAGTTCTCAAAACATCAGTGTAACTTTATTCGAAAAAACTAGTTTGTATTGTGTAGTTTATTATAATGGCGATGCCATAGACACTGCATTTATTACGATAGATGTGTTGCCGATTCCGAAACCAGATTTCTCATGGTCACCAATGTTTCCGAAAGAAGGCGACTTGGTTACGTTCAGAATGAAAGATCAAAATTACCCGTTTGGATTTAATTGGATTATAAACGGAGAAACAGATACTCTTGCAGGTAAGGAGTTGAAATTAGTAATGGATTCGGGAGGTGTAAATAATATTGCTTTGTATATGCGCAATGAATTAGGTTGCGATGCCGAGAAGCAATACACTATTAATGTAGAGCAGGATTATCCTTTCCCTGTTCCAGAAGCATTTAGTCCGAATGGAGATGGACTGAATGATGAGTTGTTAATTGTTTTGCCAGAAGATTTAAGATCGTGTGAATTGAGAATTTTTAACCGTTGGGGTAAATTAGTTTTCGAATCGGATGCCACAGACGAAGTACGTTGGGATGGTAAATACAATGGAGAAGCATTGGCAGACGGAGCATACGTTATACAGATAGTGGCTTACGCAAATAACAATAAGTATTTGCATCAGAATGGTACGGTGGCGATATTAAGGTAGTTATCTACAACGACTCCAAAATCACCCCACATGCAAACCTAATTTCTTCTTCAGAAATTACAAGCGGCGCAGCAATTCTCATGGCATCACTGCAATGTAAAAACCAATCTACTATTACTCCATTCGCTATGCACTTATCGATTACTTTTTTATTGTATTCGAAACTTTCTAATTGTATAGAGAGCATCAACCCAAGTCCGCGAATTTCTTTAATTTTTGGATGTACCAATAGCAAACGAAATAATTCCGCTTTTTTTGCTACCCCTTCAATTAAATGTTCATCATGCAAAACGTGTAAACTCGCAAAGGCTGCGGCGCAAGAAACCGGGTGTCCACCGAAGGTAGTGATGTGCCCAAGTATAGGATTATTAGTCAGGCTGTGCATATTTTCGATTGAAGAAATAAAAGCACCAATAGGCATACCGCCGCCCATGCCTTTTGCAACTACTAAAATATCGGGCACTATATCGTAATGTTCAAAAGCAAACATTTTGCCGGTACGGCCAAAGCCTGCTTGTATTTCATCGAGTACTAATAAACAACCAACGCTTGTGCAATGCGCACGCAGTGTTTGCCAGTATTCTTTGCTTGCAGTTTGTATGCCCGATTCGCCTTGTACGGTTTCTATAAAAAAAGCAGCATGCTCATCAGTGATTTTGCTGATATCATCCATCACTCCGAAACGAATAAATTCGATGCCCGGCACTAAAGGTCGGTATGCTTGTTTGTATTCTTCGTTACCCATTATACTTAAGGCACCATGCGAACTGCCGTGGTAAGAGTTAACACAAGCCATCGTTTTAAATCTGCCTGTTACACGCTTGGCTAATTTCAAAGCACCTTCTATGGCTTCGGCACCAGAGTTCAGTAAATAAATAGATTGTAAGTTTGATGGTAGGTATTTACAAAGTTCGGCTGCAAATTGAGTTTGCGG
>JAGVEE010000042.1 GCA_020058405.1 Sphingobacteriales bacterium | reverse complement strand
TTTTTCCATTAATAGATTCTACACGAACCAATGGAAAATATTTTTCGCCTTCTTTCGGTGGGCGTACACTTCCTCGCACTGTATCACCAGTTTTTAATCCAAATAATTTTATTTGAGATTGAGAAACATAAATATCATCGGGAGAGGTTAGGTAGTTATAGTCTGCAGATCTTAAGAAACCGTACCCATCTGGCATAATTTCTAGTACTCCTTCGTTCACAATAGAATTATCGAAATCTAGAGTATTTAATAATGATTCGGAGTTATTGTTGTTACGTTGGTTGCGGTTATTGTTATTTCTATCGAATTTATTGTTACGTTGACGGTCGAATGAACGCTCAATGCTTGCACTGTCTTGTAAATTTTCTCCAGCTTGCGGAGCAGGTTCTGTTGCGGAATTGGTGTTTTGAACAGAATTCGTATTACTTTCTTGTGAATTTGTAGGGCTAACTTCTTGTGTTTCCTCATTATTTGCATGCTCTCTTTCTGGCTGCTCGTTTTGTGGTTGAGCTTCCATCATAGGTTCTTGCTCTGTAGGAAATACTCTATCTGGTTGTTGATCGTATTCTGCCTGAAACCTTTGTTGTTCCTTAGAGTTATCATCAGCTTTTGCAGGCTTTATAGATCTTTTTCTCTTCGGTTTGTCTGCTGCATCGTCTGTACTTGTCGATTCAGGTTTAATCGTTTTTTTTGGTTTATCCACTATAATAATATAAGTTCTTTGAAATTATTTTCGAATGATTTTTTTAGATAGTATTGACAATAAGAAATCAATAAAAAAGGTATTTAAGGATTTGTAAATTTTTGTGAAACGGTATTTTGAGATTGCTAAGAGTGTTAGCACACAGCAATGTTAACGAATTATTATTAAATATCAAAAAAATGTTCATTTAAATTAAGATATTCATATTTAAAAGCTTTTTATATTTTTGTTGATATGAATAAAGCGAGTCTGATAAACGAAATAAAAAGCAAAAAGTCTTTTTTATGTATTGGTTTAGATACTGATATACAGCGTATACCAAAGCATTTACTCGCTACAGAAGACCCTATTTTCGAATTTAATAAAGCAATAATAGAAGCCACTTCGGCTTATTGCGTGGCTTATAAACCGAATATTGCCTTTTATGAAAGTTTGGGTTCTAAGGGTTGGGATAGTTTGAAAAAAACAATGGACTTAATTCCTCCCCATATTTTTACCATTGCCGATGCGAAAAGAGGTGATATTGGCAATACATCAGCATTATATGCAAGAGCCTTTTTCGACAAAGCTTCTTCTGGTTTCAATTTTGATTCGGTAACCGTTGCACCTTACATGGGTTCCGATTCAGTAACTCCGTTTTTAACCTACGAAAATAAATGGGTGATTTTATTAGCCCTAACCTCTAATGAGGGTGCTAACGATTTTCAGTTTATAGAAAATACAAATGGCGAACCCTTGTACAAAAAAGTAATAGAAACTTCGCAAAAATGGGCAGATGCAGAAAGAATTATGTATGTAGTTGGTGCTACTCGCCCGGAGTTTTTTGCAGAAATTCGTAAATACAGTCCCGATCATTTTTATTTGGTACCCGGTGTTGGCGCGCAAGGCGGCAGCTTGCAAGAAGTGTGTAAATACGGGTTAAATAAAGATGTCGGCTTATTAATAAATTCATCAAGAAATATAATTTATGCAAGCAGTGGAACTGATTTTGCAGAAGCTGCTGCTACCGAAGCCTTAAAAATTCAGACTGAAATGGCAGAAATACTTGACCAAAAGTATTGACGTTTTTTTGAATGCGCTTTTCTTTGTAAAAAAAGAAAAGTATGAAAGAAGATTTTGTGCAGGCGGTTTGGAAATACCAGCTTTTCAACTCCCAACATTTAGTAAGTATTGATGGTAAATCAATCGAAATTATACACCCCGGTTATGCACATGTAAACGCTGGTCCGGATTTTATTTCCGCAAAAATTAAAATGGATGGAATTTTATGGGCAGGGAATGTGGAAATACATGTAAACGCTGCAGAATGGTTCCATCACCAACACCATAAAGATGCAGCCTATAACAATGTAATTTTACATGTGGTATTTACAGATGATGGCAGTATTTGCACTACCCAAAATAATTTAGCATTAAACACCCTCGAATTAAAGAATTATATAGATGAACATACCTTGCAAGCGTATGAACATTTGTGTGCAGATTTGCGTGTATTACCCTGCAAAAATTGGTGGAATAAATTGGAGAAAAGTATTGTTGAGAATTGGCTGATACGCTTATGTATAGAGCGTTTAATGGAAAAGTGCGAACACTTAAAAGTTCGATTAAAACATACTCATGAACACTGGGATCAGTTGTTTTTTGAAATTGTTGCTAGGCAGCTGGGTTTTCATATTAATGCAGAACCAATGGAACGTTTAGCAAGAAATATTAAGGTAGAATGGTTGCAAAAATTAGCAGATCAGCCGCTGAGTATAGAGGCCTTACTTTTTGGGCAAGCAGGCATGTTGCAAGGGAATTTTGAAGAGGAATATCCGAATAAATTAAAGAAAGAATACGAGTACTTACGAAAGAAATATAAACTCGAACCAATGGATGCAAGTACTTGGAAATTTTCGCGTCTACGACCTTCCAATTTCCCAACTCTTAGAATTGCACAATTAGCCAGTATATTCCGAAAAAATCCTCGTTTTTTTTCAGAAATTATAGCGCTAACAGAAATGGAAAAAGTAGAGGATTTTTTCGACATTGAACTGCCCGAATATTGGAATACCCATTACCGCTTTGAGAAAGAAAGCGCCTGGCAATTGAAGCATTTTGGAGACGATTCTGTAGAGCAGTTAATCTTAAATACGGTATGTATAATTTGGTTATTGTATGGGGATGTAAAGGACGAAGAGGAATATAAAATTAAATGTTTGCAGTTGATGGAACGCTTAAAACCTGAAAAAAACAGGTATACACAACAATTTGCTGAGTGTAATTATGTGCTAGGAAGTAGTATACAGAGCCAAGGACAAAGATTTTTATGGGAAAATTATTGTGATCATAAAAAATGCTTAACTTGCAGTATTGGAATACATGGTTTAAAATATTCGTGAGATGATACAGAACATTATGTCTTTTTTTGAAAGAAATTCTTTTGGGGTCTGCACTTTCCTTGCCGAAAAGTTTAAACTTTCTCTCTCAAAAGTAAGGTTGTTTTTTATTTACACTTCTTTCTTATCAGTTGGGATGCCAATTATTTTTTACTTCTTTGCTTTTATTGTGCTTGATATCCGCAAGTATGTGAGGCATAAGAGAAATGGAGTGTTGGAGTAATTCGAATTGTCGAAGTTTCGAAGTTTCGAATTGTCGAAGATTCGAATTTTCGAAAACTCGATTATTCGAAATTTCGAAGTTGGTCCCAAATTAGGTCGGGTTCGAAGCCTTTGCTAGCAATGTATTTGGCTACTTTGTGTTGTAATAGGTAAGGGTCTTTTTCTTTTAATTCTCTTGATTTTTTTTCGATGAGTTTTTCAATGGTTTTCTCGTAATCGGCTTCGGGTAATTGGGCCAAGGCTTTTTTGATGCAATAATCGCTTACTTTTTTTAGTTTCAGGTGTTGTTTTATTTTGATTTTGCCCCATTGCTTCATCCGGAATTTACCACCAGCAAATGCAATGGCAAAACGTTCCTCGTTTAAGAAATTGCTGGTAATAAGCTCTGATATTAATTCTTCCACCTCTTTTTGATGCAAACCCATGTCGTACAGCTTATCGCGCACTTCTTGCTGACTGCGTTCTTGGTAAGCACAGTATTGTTCGATTTTTACTTTTGCAGATTTTTTATCGTAAACTTTTACC
>JAGVEE010000370.1 GCA_020058405.1 Sphingobacteriales bacterium | reverse complement strand
TGTCCAGAGTCTAATGTTTTGCTGCCAAATACCTCTCCGCATCTAAAGCCGCCATACAACCCGAACCTGCAGAAGTTACTGCCTGACGATAAATTTTATCTTGCACATCGCCTGCAGCAAATACTCCATTAACTTTTGTTTTTGTACTTCCCGGTATAGTTTTAATATAACCAGCATCATCTAAGTCTAACCAATCTGCAAACACGTCGGTATTCGGTTTGTGTCCAATGGCAACAAAGAATCCAGATACATCTAATGTTCTTTCTACTTTCGTTTCGTTATTTACTACTCGTACAGCATTAACGGTTTGTCCGTTGCCTAATATTTCTTGAGTTTCTGTATGGTATAATACTTCAATGTTTGGAGTGTTTTCTACTCTGTGTACCATTGCTTTTGATGCACGGAATTCTCCTTTTCTCACAATCATGTACACCTTGTTACAAAGCTTTGCTAAATAAGTAGCTTCCTCTGCCGCTGTATCGCCAGCGCCCACAATAGCTACATCCATACCTTTAAAGAAAAAGCCATCGCATACTGCACACGCTGATACACCAAAGCCATTGTATTTTTGCTCCGATTCTAAACCTAACCATTTTGCAGATGCACCCGTTGCAATAATTACCGTATCTGCTGTTATTGTTTTAGTTTCATCAACCGTTACAATATGCTTCTCTCCAGAAAAATCTACTTTGTTTACATATCCAAAACGAATATCCGTTCCAAACCGCTCCGCTTGCTTGCGGAAATCTTCCATCATTTCTGGACCTTGTGTACCCTCTGGGTAACCAGGGTAGTTCTCTACTTCAGTAGTAGTGGTTAACTGCCCACCCATTTGTATGCCTGTTATCATTACCGGTTTCAAATCAGCTCTCGCTGCATAAATTGCTGCTGTATAACCTGCTGGCCCCGATCCTATTATTAGGCACTCTACGTGCTCTGTTGTTGCTGTCATGTTGTATATTGTATGTTGTACTGTGTATATTGTATTAAGAATTAAGAATTAAGTATTAAGAATCAAGTATTTAGAAACTAAGTACAGCTCTAAAGACTAAATACTAATGACTAAAGACTATTCACAAAAATATAATTTTTCCATTAAAAACTGTGCAACAAAAATTACACAACTCTCAATTCACCATTCACCATTCACTATTCACTATTCACTATTCACCATTTATTTCGGTATTATAATAGTATCAACCGTAGCTCCATAACTTGCCCAAATGCCTATAGCACCTGCATCACCGGTAATATTACTTTTAATTACTACAGTAGGAGAGAAGGGATTACCAAAACTTCCGCTCTGAGATTCGAAGGTATTCCAAAAATCATACTGTGCTTTATCAATACTTGCCCATTTTACATAAACAGTATCGCCTCTTTTAAAATAACCGTACTCCCTAAAATCGGCAGTATCGTTATTTTGTAAAGTTTGCTTGCCTCCAAAAACAGTAAAGGAAATTTGCTTACCGTTAATTAAAAAATCGTTGTATACAGAGTTAAAAGAAACATCAAAGAAAAAATCCGAATTTCTTTTGGTTAACATTCTTGAGTATTGATCTTTTTCTGCAGGGTCGGTGTACCACGCTGTTACTTCTACTAAAGAGTCTATCGTACCTCTATCTCCATTTGCTTGTTTATACACTAAACTATCCAATGGTTTTGGTGCTAATATGATGGTACTCGCAGTAAAAACTTTTCCATCTACTTCTACTCGCAAATCGTATTTCTTACCAACTTCACCTGTAATGTTTGGACTGGTATAAATAGTTGCTCCTCCAATGTTTATGGCGCTAAGCATTTGTGGTGCTCCACCATCCACAGAAATACTAACTGTAGCATTGTTTACAAAAAGGTTATTAAAATCATCGCTGCTAATAGATTTCAAAAACGATACACCTCTTGAGATACTTACTAAAGGAATCGTTCCATTTTCCATATACCCTTCAATTACGTATGGTAATTCTCCCGGTGGAAAATCTACATCGATGTTTTTTTCACAAGCAACGAATCCTAAAGCCAGAAGAAAAATAAATAAAATTGATTTAGTTTTTTTCATTGTTTAAAATTTAAAGTTCCAAGTAACAGAAGGAATAAATGGGAATACTGTAATTTGTTTAGGTTGTACTTTTAATCCTCCATTCGGATCTAACACGTTACCTTGTACATCTAAATAAATTATATATTGATTCAATCTGTTGTAAACATTGTATATACTGAAGTTCCAAACCGATTCAAATTTTTCCGTTTTCTTTTGTGTATATGTTGCCGATAAATCTAATCTGTGGTATGGAATTAAACGATATTTATTTCTATAATCATTTTCGAAAAACAAACCTTGTGTACCGCTAAAAAATACTAAGTGCGTAGGTAAGTTAAATGCCGAACCCGAACCATATACAAACACAGCTCCGAAAGTCCATTTTTTAGTATGCGTGTAAGATAACACTACCGAAGCATCATGCCTTCTATCATACCTCGCATAAAACGTACGCCCTCCTTGTAATTCGGGGAAAGTACGCTCTGCATAAGAATGAGTATAACCAATCCATCCGTTAAATTTACCCTGTGCTTTTTTAATAAAAAATTCTGCTCCGTATGATTTTCCAGTTCCAAAAGTCAAATCGTTTTCAATGTTCGGACTTAATTCGCCTGTACTATTTTCTTTAAACTCTACTTGGTTTGTTAAGTCTTTATAATAAACTTCAACAGATGTTTCATACATATCATCTTTAAAATTCTTAAAATAACCAACTGCATATTGTGTACAGCGTTGGGGGCGAACCAAAGATGAACTCGGTATCCATAAATCTGTTGGTAAGGTACTGCCAGATAACGAAGCTAAATGTATGTATTGATTAGTAATAGTGTATGATGCTTTTAAACTCGAAGTTCTATTAAGCGTGTAACGCAATGCTAACCCAGGTTCTAAGCCATTGTAAAATTTTATATTTTCTAAAGTTGAATAAGAAAGTGTATCAATAATTTGTCCATTTCCATTTCCTACATATCGATCATACGGCCCCACTTGTTGAAACATTGAATAACGTAAACCTGCATTTAATCTTAGTTGATCGGTTATGTCAAAATCATTAGAAAAATACAATGCTGCTTCGTTTGCATATTGCCTGTTTATTTTATCTGGTGAAATACTTACTTCACCAATTGTACCTGTTGCAGTTGTAGGAGTGAACCTGTGAAATGTATACAGGGCTCCAAATTTCATTTGATTTCTAATATTCGGGAAAAAGTCGAAATCTACTTTTGCAGTATAATCTCTTACTCCTGAAAATAATTCGAAATCAAAATTACTTTGTGAGGCACCTAATCTAAAAACGTAATCGCTAAAAATGGCAGTAGTGTTTACAAAAAGTTTGTCGTTAAACAAATGGTTCCAACGTAAAGTAGCGGTTGAGTTGCCCCAAGGGAAACGAATTCCGAAACGATCGCCTTGGAAAGTAAATACATCTTTCCCAAAATAACCACTTAAAAAAACACGGTCTTTATCAGAAAACTGATAGTTCAGCTTCATGTTTAAATCGTAAAAATAATATCCCGAATTTTTTAAACGTTCATTATTTCCAGCAAATGGTTTAGTAAGAACATCAATATAAGTTCTACGCCCTGCTACCATAAAAGAACTTTTGTTTTTTTGAATGGGTCCTTCTAAAGTTAAGCGTGATGAAATTAATCCGACACCGCCTGTTGCATGAAAGGTTTGGTTGTTCCCTTCTTTCATGTTTACATTTACAACCGATGATAATCGCCCACCATATTCTGCAGGTATACCACCTTTAATAATGCTAGTATTATTTATTGCATCCGAATTAAACACAGAGAAGAAACCGAATAAGTGACCCGTATTATAAACCACCGCTTCATCTAATAACACTAAATTCTGGTCGGGGCCACC
>JAGVEE010000087.1 GCA_020058405.1 Sphingobacteriales bacterium | reverse complement strand
TTTTTCCATTCATTTAAGGCAATGGTAGAAGGTGGAATGCCATCTTTTTCATCCCCTTCAAAAACAGTAACGTATAATCTATCTTTATCAAGTTTATACACCTCGGTTAGTAATTCCCAACTCCAATTAATGGCTTCATGTTTAAAATAATCGCCAAACGACCAGTTTCCAAGCATTTCAAACATGGTATGGTGGTAGGTATCAATCCCTACTTCCTCTAAATCGTTGTGTTTACCAGAAACACGTAAACATTTTTGAGTATCGGCAATACGAGGGTATTTCACAGGGCTGTTTCCTAAAAAGATATCTTTAAAAGGAGCCATTCCTGAGTTAATGAACATCAGTGTAGGGTCGTTTTGAACAACCATTGGTGCTGATGGTACTATTTTATGTTGTTTTGATTCGAAAAAATCTAAAAAAGCTTGACGTATTTCTCTTGAATTCATAGTTGGCAAAAATAATCTTTTGAATCGTAAAATATAAATAGAATAAGGCTTTTCCAAAGCTATTCTTCCACACCATAATATTGTACATAGCCCTCATATACAGCATATTTGCCTCAATGTTGGGCAACATGTTCATTTTTTGTACCTTTGAGCAATGGCTAAAAAGATAAAATACTTCTATAATACTCATACTTTGAAGTATGAAAAGGTAGAAATAAGCTTAGCGCGAAAGCTCCTAAGAATCCTGGGGTATTTGGCTTCGGTTGCTGTATTTGCGAGCATCGTAATGATAATAGCCTATACCTATATTGACTCACCAAAAGAGAAAAGATTAAAGCGTGAAATAGAAAACCTGAGTTTGCAATACGATTTATTGGAAGATCGATTGAAAATTATGGAAGTGGTGATGAATGATTTGGAAGATCGCGACGATAACATTTATAGAGTGATTTTTGAAGCAGAGCCCATATCGGATGATGTGAGGAAGGCTGGATACGGGGGCATCAATAAATACAAGGCTTTAGAGGGTTATGATTATTCTGAAATAATGATTGAAACCACTAAAAAATTAGACAAGGTGGCAAAACAGATGTACGTTCAGTCGAAATCATACGACGAATTATTGAAGGAAGTAAAAAATAAAAACAAATTATTAGCTTCAATTCCTGCTATACAACCTATTTCAAATAGAACATTAAAAGCATTTGCTTCTGGTTTTGGATATAGAATTCACCCTGTTTACAAAACCTCTAAAATGCATACGGGCATGGACTTTACAGCAAGTATTGGTACGCCAATTTACGCAACGGGTGATGGATATGTAAGTGTTGCTGACGGTAGTGGCAGAGGGTATGGAAACCATGTAGTAATTAACCATGGGTATGGCTACCAAACTTTGTATGGGCACATGAGTAGAATTAAAGCCAGACGAGGACAATCTGTAAAAAGAGGAGAAATTATTGGATATGTAGGAAATACAGGTACTTCAACCGCTCCACACTTGCATTATGAAGTTAGAAAAGGCGGCCGACCTATAAACCCTATTAATTTTTACTACAATGATTTAACACCTGTAGAGTATGAGAAAATGTTGAAAATATCTGCTACAGCAAATCAATCATTTGATTAATTTTAAGAAATCTATTCAAAAATAAAATGCCTTACAGAGAACAAGAAACTCAAAAAAGATATTACAGCATTGGCGAAGTAGCCAAGTTGTTTGAGGTGAACCCCTCTTTGATACGCTTTTGGGAGAATGAGTTTGATGTATTACAACCTAAAAAAAACAGAAAAGGAAATCGTTTATTTACAAATGAAGATATTGAAAACATCAAAATCATTTATCATTTAGTAAAAGAAAAAGGATTTACCTTAAATGGAGCGAAAGAAGAGATGAAAAAAGAACCCCAATGATCTCAAAGAAAACCAAAAAGTAATTCAATCGCTCGAAAAATTAAAAACATTTTTATTGGATATTAAAGAGCATTTGTAGAAAACCTGCATTTATCATCCTGCATTTATTAAGGATGATAAAAAAACCTGCATAAATGCAGTTGAGTTTTCTGTTAATCGTACCGACATTTACATCTGAGCAAAAAATAAGATGAAGTGCTGGTGGATATGTTTGTTAGTTGTAACGAGTGCGAAGGCGCAAGTGATGTATGATTCGTATACAATGTCTATCGCATCTGCAGATGTGTGTAGTGGCAGAGGTACTTATTTAGGAAGAAATCCCGCAAGTATTGCAGAGCAACAAAACTTGATGATTGGAGTATCACAATTAATGCCTTTTGGAATAAGTGGTTTGAGTACTAATACTTTTTTTCTTTCAGGAAAGGTTAAAAAACAAGGTTATTCATTTGATTATTCACAACAAGGAATTGAAGGGTACAAAGAACATTTGGCTTCGCTAACTGCAGGAATGCAACTGAATCAGAATTTATCCTTAGGTGTTAAAATAGTTTCGGCTGCAGTATTTATAAGCGAAGAAACAACCCAATTAAAGTATCGAGTGGAGTTGGGAATTGTAGAGCGATTTGGCAATAAACTTTCCGCTGGCATCCATCTAAAATTGCGAACAAGTAAATCGATAGAGGTATTTCAAAATACCGCTCTGAGCATGGGTTTGTGTTACTTATTGGATTCCAAACTACCCTTTTATGTATCTGTAGAAATGAGCGAATTAGGTCCAACTAGGATTCGAGCAGGTATGGAATATTTAATAGGGAAAGCGTTGGCAGTTCGCATAGGTTGGAACAATAAAGACGCAGCCCTCTCTAGCGGGATATACTATCGATTCAAAAAATACAATATAGAAATGAGTACTAATTACCACAATAGATTAGGATTGAGTTATGGAGTGGGCATGGGAATACAGTTTATTGATTAAATTTTTTGGGATTATAGGATTTATATCTGTGGCTAATTGTTGCGTTGCGCAAATAGAAAGCACTACGGATCCTATTCTAGAAAATGACGAGATTCTAAATGAAAACATTGAGAATAATGAAGAAATTACTATAAAATATAAGAATAAAGTTTACCTCGTAGAACTGTTAAATGATGTAGAACTAAGTTCACTTTATTTAACAAAACCTCAAATAGAAGCTATCCGTAATCACATCCAGCAAACGGGTAGAGTATTAGATTTGATAGAACTTCAAACATTGGTAAACATTGAGTATAACACCTATATAGCCTTGTGTAAACTGATAAAATTTGAAAATGAATATTACAATACTACAACCGAAAAAGTAAAGTTTTACAGCAGATACACCTATCAATCAAAAGAAATTGAAAATGCAATTGGCTCAAATTGGGCTAACTATCAACAACTAAAAGTTAAAATTGGAAATAAATGTAACGTAGCTATAGCAAGAGAATATGATGTAGGAGAAAATTACAACAAAACAACACTTATTAATTATTACGACCATTATGCTTTTTACATGCAATACCTAAGTAATCGGTTTGAAATAGGAATTGGTAATTTTCAAATATATCAGGGATTCGGTTTGTTAATGGGACAAGGGTTCTCGGGAGGATTTGGGTCCGGTGGTATCAATAACATAATTCAACACAGGTGGATGTTAGTTGCAAACCAAAGCGAATATAACACTTCGCAAGGTTTTTATTATTTGCAACGTGTAAAAAATATACAAATAAACATTGGCATAAATACTCAAAAAATTGACGATGGAAATACATTTGGATCGCATAGAACAGCCACTGAATTAGCGAAGAAAGATAAACTTAACGAACGTTTACTTATCATTGGTATTGAAAAAAATGCCCGTACAAACCATCATGGTTTTTTAGTAATTCAGGATCTAATCGAAAAAAACACTTCGCTCTCCTACTCCAACCAATTTTATTATAGAAACCTTACTGCTTTCTCAGAACTTGTTCATCATACAACTGGCAATGCATACACAATTGGTTTAGCCATCATGTTGAATAAAGATGTGCAAGTAAGTTTATCAAACACTAATTACATCAAAGAGTATGAAAGCAAATGGGCTGCTGGCAATGTACAAGGGTTTAATGAAAACGATGGAAATGGATTTGCCATCAATGTAAGTTTTCCATTTAAAAGAAAATGGAATGTAAACCTTACTCATCGTGTAAATTTCAGAACAGAAAATAATGCTGATAAAATTGGCAGAAGTATTGA
>JAGVEE010000224.1 GCA_020058405.1 Sphingobacteriales bacterium | reverse complement strand
TCCAATCGTGATGAAGAATTGAGGATTTTCGTAAAGAATTATGATAAGATAGTATTTGTTTCAGGTAAGAAATCATCTAATGGTAAAATACTTTATGATGTATGTCGCCAAAACAATGTGAATACTTTTTTTGTTTCTGCACCAGATGAATTGAGCCCAACTATGTTTGATGTAAACGATAGAGTAGGGATTTGTGGCGCAACATCTACCCCAATGTGGTTAATGGAAAAAGTAAAAAATATATTGTTATCATACTAAAATGCAGATTTTTATTAATGTATTAATCACTTTCGCAACCTTTGCGTTTATGGAATTTGTAGCATGGTTTGCTCACAAATATGTAATGCACGGCTTTTTGTGGTATTTACACAAAGACCACCATCAAGTAGAGCCCGGTTTTTTCGAGAAAAACGATGCTTTCTTTTTAATCTTTGCAATTCCTTCGGCTTACTGTTTTATTAGTGGTAGTATCTATCAAGATTTCAGATTTTTTATAGGTCTTGGAATTTTATTATATGGTATTTGTTATTTCTTAGTGCACGATGTAATCATTCATCAACGCTTTAAATGGTTAAGAGATTGGGACAATACCTATGTACGAGGAATTAGAAGAGCACATAAAATCCACCATAAATATTTAGGTAAAGAACATGGTGAGAACTTCGGCATGCTTATAGTACCAATTAGATATTTTATCGAGCAAAGAAAAAAATAATTCAACATATATATTCAATCCTAATGAATTTAAAGAAAGTTAACTTTTTGCGAAAAAGTTTTATACTCCTCGCAAGCATTACTTTATTGTTTTTTACAACCGCATACGCTCAAACTGGAGCAATACGTGGTAGTATAAAAAATGCAATAAACAATGAAGTGCTACCATCTGTAACCGTTATTATCCAAGGTACAGCAATTGGTGTATTAAGTGATTTTGATGGTAACTATTCGCTTGAAAAATTGAAGCCAGGTTTTTACAACTTGGAGTTTAAATACATTGGTTACAAAAGTAAAGTGGTATACGAAGTTCAGGTAACTAATTCTAAACCTTCGATAATAGATGTTGAATTAGAAGAAGAATCTAAAAATATTGCAGAAGTAGAAGTAAAAGCATCTACGTTTTACAAACCTCAAGAGAGTCCCGTGTCATTAAGAACTATTGGTGTTTCCGAAATAAAAAGAAATCCGGGTGGCAACAGAGATATTTCTAAAGTTATACAATCATTGCCAGGTGTAGCATCAACTGTTTCATTCAGAAATGATATTATTATTAGAGGTGGTGCACCTAATGAAAATAAATTTTATTTAGACGGGATTGAGATTCCAAACATTAACCACTTTGCAACTCAAGGTTCTACAGGTGGCCCAGTGGGTTTAATTAACGTTGATTTTGTGAAAGAAGTTGATTTTTATTCGGGGGCATTTCCAACAAATAGAGGAAACGCTTTGAGTTCTGTATTCGATTTTAAATTTAAAGATGGAAGAACAGATAGAGTAGGAGCCTCACTCACCCTAGGTTCTAGCGATTTGGCAACTATAATTGAAGGGCCTATCAATAAAAAAACAACTTTTATCGCATCATACAGAAGATCATACTTGCAGTTTTTATTTAAAGCAATAGGTCTTTCTTTTTTACCAGAGTACAACGATTTCCAATTTAAAGTAAGAACGAAGATTGATGATAAAAATGAAATCACAATTATAGGGATTGGCGCAATTGATGATTTTAGTTTGAACTTAGATGCAAACGAAACCGAAGATCAGAAATATCAATTGCAAGTATTGCCGGTGTTTGGACAATCTAATTATACTATTGGCGCTAATTACAAAAGATTTAGAACAAATGGATTTTCTACATTGGTAATTAGTAGAAATTACCTTAATAATACTACCGAAAAATATCCGGATAACGACGAAACAAAACCTATTTTACTTCAGTATTCATCAAAAGAAATTGAGAACAAAATACGTGTAGAAAACACAAATTTAGTTAAAGGTTATAAATTTAATTACGGTATAAGTTTAGAATCTGCAACTTATACAAACGATACGTATAACAATACACCATTCGGAATTATAGATTACACTTCTGAATTAAATTTCTTTAGATATGCAATGTTTGCACAAACAAGTAAAGGATATTTGAAAGAGAGATTACAATTATCATTGGGGGTAAGAGCAGATGCAAACACCTACTCTTCAAATATGAATAATTTGTTGGAACAATTTTCACCACGTTTCTCTGCATCGTACGCAATATCCGACAAAATAAGTGTGAATGCGAACGTCGGCAAGTATTTCCAAACACCTGCATATACAGTATTAGGGTATAGAAATGCCAATGGCGATTTGTTGAACAAAAATGTTAAATACATTAGTAACACTCAATCTGTATTAGGTTTTGAATACAATACCTTATCTAATTTAAAGTTTACTGTAGAAGGCTTTTACAAATTGTATGAAAATTATCCAATGATTGTAACGAGTGGAGACACGATACCTTTAGCTAATTTAGGTGTAGACTTTGGTGTTGTAGGTGATAGACCAGTAGCTGGCTTAACTCAAGGGCGCAGTTATGGATTAGAATTTTTAGCACAACAGAAATTACAGAAAGGCTTTTATGGTATTGTTGCCTTTACATTGGTAAGAAGCGAATTTCAAAATAAAAGACAAGAGTACATTGCCTCTACCTGGGATAACAGATATATTTTGAGTTTAACTGGAGGAAAAATATTTAAACGTAATTGGGAAGTTGGGGCAAAGCTTAGAGTATCTGGTGGTGCACCTTACACACCTTTTGATTTGGCAAATTCTTCAACCATTACCAATTACGATATAAATCCTCAAGGGTCTTTAGATTTTAGCAGATTAAATGCAAACAGATTAGAAAACTTTTATCAGTTAGACGTTAGGGTTGATAAAAAATACAACTTCAAAAACTTCGCATTTAATATATTTTTGGATATCCAAAACTTAACAGGTTTCGTATATCAATTACAGCCTAATTTTTTATTGGATAGAGATGCAAATGGTAATGCGCAGGTAGATCCAAATGATCCAACTAAATACAAAACAAAATTAATTAATAACCCAATAGGAAATACCCTTCCTGCTATTGGTTTAATTATAGAATGGTAATGATGAAAGAGAAAAAAGGAATTTTATTGATAAACTTAGGTACACCAGATAGTCCGAGTGTTGCAGATGTACGAAAATATTTAAGAGAATTTTTAATGGACCCTCGCGTAATAGATATTAACGTTGTAGGTCGTACGCTATTAGTAAAAGGAATTATAGCACCGTTTAGAGGACCAAAATCTGCGAAGTCTTACAAAGAAGTTTGGACAGAAAATGGATCTCCATTAATGGTTTATGGTGTTAGAGTAAAAGAGTTATTGCAAGAACGCTTAGGAGAGAACTACCATGTAGATTTAGCCATGCGTTACCAAAGCCCTTCCATAGAGTCTGTATTAAACAGTTTTTATGAGAAAGGAATTTTTGATATAAAAGTTATTCCTTTATTTCCTCAATATGCATCGGCTACTACAGGATCTGTACATGAGAAGGTAATGGACATTGTAGCTAAATGGCAAATTATTCCGAAAATAGAATTTATTAATTCTTATTTTGATGATGCAATAATGTTAGATGCATTTTCTGAAATTGGAAAAACATACGAGCCAGAAAAATACGATCATATATTGTTTAGTTTCCATGGCTTACCAAAACGTCAGTTGGTAAAATCAGATCCGAGTAAACAACATTGCCAAAAGGTTGATAAATGTTGTGAAACACTAACAGAAAACAATAGGTTCTGTTATTCCGCACAATGTTATCAAACAGCTTATGGTATTGCCAATAAACTAGGATTAACTAAAGATCAATTCTCCATTTGTTTTCAATCTCGCTTGGGTAGAGACCCTTGGATTACACCGTATACATCAGAAGTAATAGAAGAATTAGCAAAACAAGGCAAGAAAAAAATATTGGTATTTTGCCCAGCATTTGTTGCCGATTGTTTAGAAACTATTTTTGAAATTGCTGTTGAGTACCAAGAAGAATTTGAGGAATACGGAGGTGAAAAAATTCAATTAGTTTCTGGTTTAAATGACCACCCTCGTTGGATAGATGCCTTAGAAAATTTAGCACTAAAAGCTTAATTCAAATAATTTTCTTTTTTCAAATACGATAGAATTAAATCACTTGCACCTTTATTTGCAAGAACATAGTTTTTTGCGCTTTCGCAGGTGTTAGAATAGAGCATTTCAGAATGTTCGAATTCTTTTATTTTAGTGTTTAATTCGTTGTAATTGTTAATGCTAAATGCTGCCTGCGTTTTAATTAATTCAACGGCTTCTTTAAATTTCTTATAATTTGGTCCGAAGAAAATTACTTTTCCAAAAGCGGCAGCCTCTAATGTGTTATGTATGCCAGCACCAAACCCTCCACCTATGTAACAATACCTTGCATGTTTATAAATGCTATTAAGTAGGCCAATAGTATTTACAATTAGCACGCGTTTGTTTGCAGGGAAATCCCCTTGCATATAATCAGTGTACAAAGCCGCATCATCAATATACATTTTTAATAATTGATTGATATGATTGTTATCTATTTCGTGAGGCACGATTATAATTTTCAACTCTGGGTAATCTTGTAACAATTGCTTTAACAATTGCTCATCTGCAGGCCAAGTACTTCCTGCTACAAACACTTTTTGCTGAGCACAAAAATCTTCTATCAACTTATCGTTTTTAACTGCTAAGGAATGTTCGTAAACCCTGTCTAATCTAGTATCGCCAGCAACTATAGCCTTGTTAATTTTTATAGTTTTTAATAAAGATAAACTCTTTTCATCTTGAACAAAAAAGAAACGTACTAGTGTTAAAATGTTTTTTTGAAAACTACCGTATGGCTTGAAAAACAATTGACTTTCTCTGAAAATTGCTGAAGTTACAAACAAAGGGATATTTCTTTTATTTGCTTCAGAAATGTAGTGAAACCAATATTCGTATTTGTTAAAAAAAATTAATGATGGATTAATATGATTTAAAAATTGCTTAGCATTTGTTGCAGTGTCGAGAGGTAAATAATAAACCTTTTCTGCAAGCGCATAATTTTTACGAATCTCGTAGCCAG
>JAGVEE010000183.1 GCA_020058405.1 Sphingobacteriales bacterium | reverse complement strand
GTAATCGAGTGTATTTTAAATAGCCACCCATTGGTGCCGATATACTAACCATACTCTCTGGCGGTACATCAATGGTGCCATTGGCTTTTATAATTGCACCAATGCCTTTCTGTTCCATGTTAATATAACTCAACTCAATATTATTTAATTGATTTTGTGTAAGCACAATTTCTTGCGCTGCACTTTCTTCTGCTAAAACTTCTTGCTCCGCAGTTTTTTTATCACTACAAGCAAAGAGTAACATGCTTGCTAATACTGTATATATAATGTTCTTTTTCATCTTTTTTATTTATTACGTACGCTGTATGTTGTACAATGTACACTGTACAACTTACAGTGTACTATTTTACAATTCACAATTCACAATTAACAATTCCGTATAGTCCTGCAAACTCTGCATATACAAACCCTGGTACACATCATAGGTGCTAATAACTTGGTTAATATACATGGCCCATTCGGCATACGTAATGCTGCCTTTTTCTAATTGTTGTATAGAAGAGCTAAGTGCTAATTTCATCTCAGGCAGAATATTGTTTTTGTATTTCAACAAGAGTATTTTTTCTTCTTTACAAATAGCTTGTAAGCGTTGTTTCTCCAATGAATTTTTATCTTTCTCGAAATTTAATTGCGCCATGCTTTTTTCCCAACTTGCTTTGGCAATTTTATTTTTAGCATGTTGCGATTGGTAAAAAATAGGGATGCTAATGCCAGCATTTACAAATTGAAAACGATCGCTAGTACTGCTTATTCTGCCATCATATACAATGCCTGTAAGGCTTTGGTTGGTATAGCCAATTCGTACATCGGGTAGTAAACGAGAACGCTCTGTTTTCCATGCATTTTTTTGCATTTCATTTTCTGCCATTAAGCGTTGTATAAAATAAGATGTTTTATCGGCGGTATACATTTCTGTGCTTTCATAAAATGCAGTTTCTTCTACCTTATTGTATTGATTATTTGCAGACAGTAACCAATTCAATTTTTGGACATGTGCATTTAATACCGCAGTGTTCAAACTTTTTTCTTTTTGTATATTGATGAGCGCATTGTCTAACATCGATTTTTCCATTCTGTTGAGTTGTCCTTTTTCAAATAATAGATCAATGCTGTTCTCTACATTTTTTAGTTGAGCTTGTATATCTGCTAAATAGTTTTCTTTTTCTGAAAACAATTGAACGCAATAATATTGAAAATGCAAATCGGCTAAAAGCTCCTGTTTCTTTAGCTCTTGCTCTGCTTTTACAACATCTTTCTGAGCATTCGCATACTTAGCATTGTTTACATAGTAAGTAGGGAAATGGAAACTTTGCATAATGCTGTACGCTCGGTCTTGGTCGCCACTGTTGTATTGCCCACTTTGCACACTCAATTCTGTTTTCGGAATTTCTACTCCAAGCCCTTTGCTTTTTTGCACAGTAGTTTGGTAGTTTTCATTTGCTTTTAACAACAAATTTTGTTCTAACATTTTTGCACGAGCATCAGCCCATGAAATAGAATTTTGTGCAAATGTAGTACTGCTTACAAGTAATAGAATTATACTTGTTATAATGGTAGTACTTGCTTTTTTACTTGGTTTAAAATTGCTGAACATTTTATACAATACAGGTAATATAAATAAGGTAAGTAAAGTAGCGGTTAACAAGCCTCCAATTACTACCGTTGCCAAAGGTCTTTGTACTTCTGCACCTGCACCGTTACTTAAAGCCATTGGAATAAAACCCATAGAGGCAACAGCTGCGGTCATTAACACCGGGCGCAACCTTATTTTAGTTCCATGTATTACAATTTGCCTTGCATCATGCCAACCTTCTTTTCTCAATCTGTTAAATTCTGCAATCAAAACAATTCCATTTAATACAGCTACCCCGAAGAGTGCAATAAAACCAATGCCTGCCGAAATACTAAATGGTAAGCCGCGTAAACTTAAGGCAAAAATTCCTCCTATGGCAGAAAGCGGAATGGCACTAAATATTAAAATGCTTTGTTTTAGTGAGCCAAATGCGAAATACAACATCAATAAAATTAATAATAATGAAAGTGGAACTGCTACTGCTAAACGATTGGTAGCGGCTACAAGGTTTTCAAAAGATCCGCCGTATACAGTATAATATCCGGCTGGAAGTTTTATTTGTTTATCTACTTTAGTTTTTAATTCCGTAACAATGGTTTGCACGTCTTTTCCTCTCACGTTAAAGCCAATAATAATTCTGCGTTTGGCATCTTCTCTTTGTATTTGGTTGGGTCCATCAATAATATTTATAGTAGCTAATAAGTTTAGCGGTACAGAAGAACCATTTGTTCTGCTAACTAATAAATCTTCTAAACTCTCTATATTTTTTTTGAAATTTTTATCCATGCGTACTACCAAATCAAATTGTTTTTCGCCTTCGTAAATTTTACCGCTTACGGCTCCTGCATAAGCAGCATTTACCGTATTGTTTATTTCATCAACCGTAATTCCGTATTGCGCCAGTGCTTCTCTTTTATATTGAATTACAATTTGAGGCATGCCTCCAATAGCTTCAACATACAGGTCTTTCGCGCCATCCACTGTTTTTATTATTTCTCCAAGTTTATGTGCATACAGAGCCAATGTATCTAAATCTTCTCCAAAAATTTTACACACTACGTCTTGTCTTGCACCTGTCATCAGTTCATTAAACCTCATTTGTACAGGGTACTGAAAGCCTACCGTTAATCCGGGAACTGCAGCTAATTCTGCACTCATTTTTTCTGCAAGTTCATCATAGGTTTCTGCAGAGGTCCATTCCGATTTATCTTTCAAAATTACCATCATATCACTTGCTTCAATAGGCATGGGGTCGGTAGGAATTTCGCCACTACCAATTTTAGTCACTACTTTTTCTACTTCCGGAAATTTATCTAATAAAATTTTTGCAGTGGCTTGTGTACCTTCAATGGTAGTATTTAAATTACTTCCGGTGAGTACACGAGTATCTACTGCAAAATCTCCTTCTTCTAGTTCGGGAATAAATTCGCCACCCATATTGGTTAATAAGAAAATAGAAAAAAGGAAAATAGCGAATACGATTGCTAAGCTTTTGCGTTTATGGTTCAATACAAATTCTAAAGCGTGTTGATATTTCTTTTCCAAGGCAATCATTACTCTATCAGAAATATTGGGTTCGTGCTTTATTTTTTTAGAGATGAACAAAGAGCTCATCATGGGAACATAGGTGAGCGATAATATAAAGGCGCCTACAAGCGCAAAGGCAACGGTAGCGGCCATTGGCGAAAACATTTTACCTTCTATGCCTTGTAAAGAAAAGATGGGCAGGTAAACCACTAAAATAATTATTTGTCCGAACACCGCTGAGTTCATCATTTTAGAAGCCGAACTGTTTACTTCTTCGTTCATTTCTGATTGCGAAAGCCGTGTTATATTTACAAACCTTTTGGAATGGCTGAGTTGATGCATAATGGCTTCTACAATAATTACGGCACCGTCTACAATTAATCCAAAATCGATGGCACCTAAACTCATTAAGTTGCCACTCACTCCAAATAAGTTCATCATTATAATGGCGAACAACATAGAGAGTGGAATTACCGATGCAACTATTAATCCGGCGCGTAAATTACCGAGAAATAATACGAGCACAAAAATAACGATGAGTGCACCTTCCATTAAATTTTTCTCCACCGTACCAATGGCATTGTTCACCATTTTACTACGATCGAGAAATGCTTCGAGCACAATTCCTTCGGGCAATGTTTTTCGAATTTCCTCGATTCTGGTTTTTACATTATCTATAACTTCAGATGAGTTAGCACCTTTCAACATCATTACAATGGCACCTGCTACTTCACCATCTGCATTATAACACATGGCACCGTAACGCACTGCTTCTGCAAATTGCACTTTGGCTACATCCCTTATTCGCAAAGGCGTTCCGGAGTTATTCGTTTTTACAACTATGTTTTCTATGTCGGCAAATGTTTTTAATAATCCTTCCGAGCGTATGTATAAAATTCCGTCGCCTCGTTCAATGTAAGCACCGCCCGTATTAGAGTTGTTGGAGTTTAAGGCTTCAAACACTTCGTTAATACTTATGCCATTGGCTTGCAGTTGCGCAGGGTTTATACTTACCTCGTATTGTTTTAAAGCACCTCCGAAACTCGACACATCTGCTACTCCTTTTACTCCAAGTAGCTGACGGCGGATAATCCAATCTTGGATGGTACGCAATTCTGTGAGTGAATACTTTTGTTCATATCCTTTTTCTGCGCGCACTACGTATTGGTATATTTCACCAAGCCCTGTAGTTACAGGAGCAAGCTCGGGGTTACCAACTCCATTTGGTAAATCGTTTTGCACTTTTAATAATCGTTCGGCAATTTGCTGTCGCGCCCAATAAATATCAACCTCGTCATTAAAAACAATGGTTACGAGCGATAAACCAAAGCGAGAAAAACTTCTAATTTTTTTAATGCCTGGTATATTACTGTTTGCTTGTTCTATGGGGAAGGTAATAAGACGTTCTACATCGGGCGCACCCAATGCCGGACTAATGGTAATAATTTGAGCCTGATTGTCGGTAATGTCCGGAACCGCATCAATAGGCAAACGCGTAGCTTCGTATATACCCCAAAGCACAAGGCTAAAGGTAAATAACGCGATGATCAGTTTCTGACGTACAGAAAATGAAATGATAGCATTTAACATAATGTTGAATTATGAATTATAAATTATGAATTTCGAATTATGAATTACGAATTACGAATGATGCATCATAGATGCTATAATGTACCTTGTGAGCACACTAGCACACTAGCACACGAGCACACGAACGTGGGGGTTGGAAAATTTCATCCAAGTATTGAGTACCGGTAAATGGAGAGTTGTATGCAGAAATTTCTGTATTGGTTTCGATGTAGGGTACATCTATAAAAAAATCGTTGGTTGGTAATTTCGCGAATTGGATAATTTGCGCTTGGCAATCTTTATGCGATTTAAAAGGAAGCTTCATATCCTCCGCATAATCTGCATCAACCACACTTGGTTGTATATAATGAACATCAATAAACTCAACTAAACTAAGGTCGTTGGCGTCTTTGTGTTCGAAGTAATGCTCCACCAAATACCCAATCTTCAGCAACTGGTAAGCTTCTGTGCTTCCGAGTAGGTAAAGGCTAATGACGATGTAGGTGAAGAGTTTCCTCATGTATCAAAGATAGGTAGAAAATCCGTTAAACCGAAAATCCGAAAGGGCGATTTATAATTTTCTGTTTATTGTATTTTCGATTAAACTGTCTTTCGGCCTATCGGATTTTCGGTCTATCGGTTTTTCGGTCTTTCGGATTCACGGTCTTTCGGATTTTCTGTCTTTCTGTCTTTCGAAATTTCTTATCTTCGCAGCAAAATGAAGCATTTACTCCATAATCCAATTTTTAAGATTATTTCTGAAGTAGCAAAGGAGAGCAAAACACCCGCCTATGTTATTGGCGGTTATGTGCGCGATTTGCTGCTGAACAGAGCTTCTAAGGATGTGGATTTTCTGATAATTGGCAACGGAATCGACTTTGCAGAATTAGTTGCTAAGAAAATTGGAAGAGGCACCAGAGTGAATGTTTTCAAAAACTTTGGCACTTCTCAATTGGTGTTTCAAGATTGGGACATTGAGTTTGTAGGAGCCCGAAAAGAGTCGTACCGCAGCGATTCTCGTAAACCCATTGTAGAAGATGGAACTTTACAAGACGACCAAAACCGACGCGATTTTACCATTAATGCCATGGCCATCAGTTTAAATGCCTTGGATTTTGGTCATTTAATAGATCCTTTTGATGGTCAAGGTGATTTGAAATTAAAGAAAATTCGTACGCCTTTAAATCCTGATATTACGTATTCCGACGACCCTTTGCGTATGATGCGTGCCATACGTTTTGCCACACAATTAAATTTTAAAATCGACGAGGAATCGTTTGAAGCTATCAGAAAAAATGCACACCGTATAGAAATTGTATCCAAAGAACGCATTACCGATGAGCTCAATAAAATAATAGTAGCTAATAAACCTTCTATTGGTTTTGAGTTATTGTTTGATTCGGGATTGTTGAAATTGATTTTTCCGTTAATGGCGCAACTACACGGAGTGGATACCATAAAAGGCAAATCGCATAAAGATAATTTCTACCATACTTTACAAGTACTCGATAATATTTGTGAAACCACCGACGATTTATGGTTGCGTTGGGCTGCTATATTACATGATATTGCAAAACCTGCCACTAAACGTTTTGAAGAGGGCATAGGCTGGACCTTCCACGGGCATGAAGACAAAGGGGCTCGCATGGTTCCGAAGATTTTCAGGGAGTTGCGTTTGCCACAAAATGAAAAAATGAAATTGGTGCAGAAATTAGTTCAATTGCATTTGCGCCCCATTGTGTTGGCTCAGAGCACGGTTACCGATTCGGCCGTTAGGCGTTTATTGTTTGAAGCAGGAGAGGATATAGAAAGTTTGATGCTTTTGTGTAATGCAGACATCACTACGAAAAATGAATACAAAGTTAAAAAGTACAAGAATAATTTTGAACTTGTAAAGCAGAAATTAATAGAGGTTGAGGAGAAAGATCAGCTCCGAAATTGGCAACCACCGGTTGATGGAAACGATATTATGGTGCATTTTGGATTAGAGGCGGGTAGAGAAGTGGGAATTATTAAAAATGCCATTAGAGAAGCCATTTTAGAAGGGGAAATACCAAATGACAGGGTATTGGCGCTCGAATTTATGTTTGCCAAAGGCGAAGAATTAGGACTAAAAAGAAAAAAATAATCATTATTAATCATAAGATTTCTTTATTTTGTATAAAGAATAGAATACACTATGGCTGTTTATAAATTCCGTGTTAGTTTCGAAGATTACGACGATATCAGTAGAGATATTGAAATAAAATCGAACCAAACATTTGCCGATTTCCATAAAACCATTCACCAAGCTATTGGCTTTGATGGAAATGCTTCGGCATCTTTTTACATGAGTAACGACTATTGGCATAAAGGCAAAGAAATTACTCAGTTTGAGAAAGACCTTAAAAATGATAAAGTAAGTTTGATGGAAACATCTGTATTAAAAAACTTTATTGTAGATCCACATCAAAAAATATACTACATTTTCAATTTCGAAAAACCTTGGACTTTCCATGTGGAGTTAATTAAAATTGTAATTAATGAAGATGCAAAAGTAGCCTACCCATTGTGTGTAAAAACCGTTGGCGAAGCACCTAAGCAATTTGGAAACCTGCCTATTATTTCGGCTACCGAAGAAAATGGGGACCTCGATTTCTTAAATGTAATGGAGTACGCCGAAGATGAAGAAGACCGCGATGAAATGGGCTTCGACGATGGAGCAGCTGAAGAAGAAGAAGGCGAGGAGGCAGAGAAGGATGAGTTCGGAACGGAGTTCGATGAGGAAATATAGCTTGTAGCAATGAGCGGGGAGCATAAAGCGGAGAGCAGGGAGCAAAAAGCAGGCAGTGAGTCTACTAGTCACCAGTCACTAGTCACTAGTAACCATTCACCATTCACCATTCACAATTTAATACTCATCGTTGGTCCCACCGCAGTTGGTAAAACCTCAATGGCATTAGCGCTTGCGAAATACTATGAAACGGAAATTCTTTCGGCAGATTCGCGTCAGTTTTACAAAGAGTTGGAAATAGGGACGGCAAAGCCCAGTGCAGAAGAGTTAGTAAGTATAAAACATCATCTCATTAATTCGCATTCATTTAAAGAGGTGGTAGATGCTGGCACTTTTGAGCGATTAGCATTAGAAACTTTATCAGAATTGTTTAAAAAATACCAAACAGTAATTGCAGTAGGAGGTTCTGGTTTATATATACAAGCATTGTGTGAAGGCCTTGATCCGGTTGAGTTGCGAGATGAGGAACTGCGCGCAAACTTAGCGAATGAATCTTTGGAAAGTTTGCAAGAAAAATTACAAGCACTCGACCCTGAGTATTATGCAGAAGTAGATGTTCAAAATCCACAGCGATTAATGCGAGCCCTTGAAATAATTTTGCTAACAGGTAAAAAATATTCGGAACTTAGAACAGGAAATAAAAAAGCAAGGGATTTTAAGATTATTAAAATTGGCTTAACAGACGATCGAGAATTATTGTACCAACGCATAAATACTCGAGTAGATGAAATGGTACATGCAGGTTTAGAAGAAGAAGCGAAAAAGTTATTTCCATTTAAAAACGAGTATGCCTTGCAAACGGTTGGGTATACAGAGTGGTTCGATTATTTTGAGGGGAAACATTCGAGAGAAACAGCCATCGATTTAATAAAAAGAAATACGAGGAGATATGCCAAAAGACAATTAACTTGGTTCCGCCGCGAAGAAGAAGTAACTTGGTTTAATTACAAAGATTTAGCTCACATACAAAAATATATAGAAGATAAGATACGCGATGTTCAGTAAAATGCTCAAGCCATATTGGAAGATAGAAAAATCGGTAGTGTTTATGATCGCCGCCGAGTTTTTTATACAAATGGTTAACGCAGCAATGATGATGGTGTTAAATATTTATCTTTCTAAAAAAGGATACTCCGATCCAGAAATTGCAGATTTTATTTCATGGCGTTTTTTAAGTGTAATGTTATTGGCATTCCCACTGGGCTTATACATTAAAGGTCGCAAAATTCGTCCTTTTTTTTATTTCGCATCGGTAGGAGTTTCTTTATTTAGCCTCGGTATTTTATTTTCTGTTGAATATGAAATGCCATTGCTGGTACATATTTGCTTAGCCTTTTGGGGCATTGCCTATGCAAGCATGCAAGTGTTGGCATTACCTTTTATATTACGAAACACTTCTTTAGAAAATCAGAGTGCGGCTATTTCTTTGAGTTACTCTACTTACAGTTTTGCCATGATTAGCTCGGGCACTTTAATTTTTTTATTGAATTATTTTAATCCGCAATTATTCCATGAGTACGAATCGCTCTTACTAATTTCTGCACTTTCTATTTTAAGTGTATTTTTTGTATGGAAAATGGGAAGGATAGAGGTATTGCCAAAAGTAGAAGGAAGCAGGAAAGATTTAAGTGGCTTTGATTGGAAAGTAATTGCCATGGCCATGACACCCTCCTTAATATTGGCGATTGGCGCAGGGCTCACCATTCCATTCATCAATTTATTTTTCTACAAAGTATTTAACATGAGTGCCGAACGGTTCTCCATCATCAATGCATTTTCATCTGTATCGGTTGCATTTGCTGCACTCTTGGTGCCACACATTAAAAATAAATATGGATACAAAGTAGCTATTACCCGAACACAAACCATAGCTGTAGTTTCTTTGGCATTGCTTGCATGTACAGAGTTTTATAGTACTGCCGGCTGGGCTTATTTTGCAGCAGTGTTTTTCTTTTTATTACGTCAACCGCTAATGAATATGGCAGCTCCAGCTGCATCGGAATTGGTGATGAATTATGTGGGGCCCAAAAATCAAGAAATTATTTCGGCATTAACCGCCTCTATTTGGTCGGGCAGTTGGTTCTTAAGCGCCATAATATTTAGAGTATTGAGAAATTCGGGGATGATGTATGCAAATGTGTTTTTGATTACTGCAGCTTTGTATGCCTTTGGTGTAGTATGGTATTACTATCTCATCAATTTAAACGAAAAGAAAAACGCTTGAGTTTATTTTTTAATAATTTCTACTCTACCGTTTGCCTCTAATTTCAGAATACTTGCATCCATAAAAGCATCTTGCATTGGTAAGGAAATAATAGAATCAGCATCGAACTCAACACGCTCTTCATCACTTAATAAACATAAAAGCAAAGGCAATCTGTACTTTCTAATTATTTGTTGTAAACTGCCCTCTCTTACAATTCTGATGTTTATAGCTTGATGTTCTTGCATGGCAAGTTCAGAAATATTTTTAGCCCCCGGAAGCATTAATACCATTGGCTTTTCAGAAAATTCCACAATATCATACGCAAGCGGATTTAATTCATGCACATAACTTTCTAATCGGTTGCTCGATTCTAATACTAACTCAAATGCTTTTTTGTAACTTGTATATTTTGTAATTAGCTCTTCATTTTTTGCATCAAACAAAATATAAAACCGATCTTCTACATCTACACCGATGTAGTTTTTATGTTTTAACAGGTCAGGTATTTTTTGGATATCCATTACTTTTTAAATGCAATTAATTCTTCATAAACATTCATTAAATCTTTTGCAATTTTTGATTGATGAAACTTTTCAACGTATTTTTTCCCTTCATCTATTCGCTCAGCATCTTTTTGTTCTTTTAATAACAAATTAATAGCATTGGTCATTGCAACATCATCGTCGGGATCTACGTAAACACAAGCATGTCCACCGGCTTCCTCTAAACAAGAACCTTTAGCCGCAATTACCGGAATGCCACATTGTAGTGCTTCTATAATGGGTATACCAAAGCCTTCAAACCTCGAGGGGTAAATAAACATG
>JAGVEE010000054.1 GCA_020058405.1 Sphingobacteriales bacterium | reverse complement strand
TTAACTCCAAAGAAATTTGGATTGGTCTCGGAACATCCTTTGTGTTTCTAACCTTTGCCTACCAGCTGATGAAGAAACGAAGCATAAGGTAGATCGAACTAACGAATTAACGAATTAACGAAATTGCGACTAAACGAAGCAGCACTCTTGCTTATTAGCACACTAGCATACTATCACACTAGCACACAAAAAAAGCTCCCTCATCAGGAGCTTTTTTTGCAATAATTTAATCGAGCTTTTTTAATTAAAGCTGTGCTTCTAATTTTTGTTGTAATACATTTTTAGGAACTGCTCCAATTTGTTTGTCAACAATTTCACCGTTCTTGAAATATAATAAAGCCGGAATGTTTCTAATTCCGAATTTCATAGATATACCAGGATTGTTATCCACGTTTACTTTACCAATAACCGCTCTACCATCGAAATCTTTCGCTAATTCTTCTACCACTGGCCCAACCATGCGGCATGGTCCACACCACTCTGCCCAGAAATCTACTAATACGGGTTTGTCTGATTTTAATACTAACTCATCGAAGTTAGCGTCTGTTAGTTCTAATGCCATAATTACTATTGTTCTTAATTTGTTATTTATATTTTATAGTACAATGTAGGTTGTACAATGTACAATGTACAACCTACATTGTACACTATTACTCAAATTCGCTGCCAATCCTCCACTAATGCAATTTTGTCATTAATTCAACCTAAAGCTTACGCCCTTTAATTGCTCTAATGCTTGTAATAAATCATTTGATGGGCTTACTTTGCATCTTCTGCTCGGCATTACCATGGCAATTCCTTGCTCTTGGTCTATCACTTTTATTTTCAACTCACAGTTCTTTTGCAAGTCTGTTTTGCTGTTTTCTTCAATTAACTTAACAATTTGATGTAATAATTGTTCGCTCAAATCGCTCAAGTAGCAAGTAATGGTCATGCTCTTCGTCAACTTGTCACGTACATCTGTCAATAATTGTATACTGGTAACCTTAAACTCCCAATTTCCTTTTTGTCCGTATCGCTCTTGCACTTTACCTCTTATGTATAAAAACAATCCTTCGTTTAAATAGGGTTTAAATTTCAAATAATCATCGCCAAACAAGGTTAACTCCGTTTGGTCGCCGTAATCTTCAATAAATAAAGAACCATATGGTTTACCCGATTTTGCTATCCTGTGGTTAACTCCTCCAACCATTCCTCCCAAGCTCAATTCTTTATTTTTTAAGCGCTCAAAACGCTCGGCTAATAAATCGCTCGCCGAATCTTCTTCCTCTTCTGCCTTTTCCTGTATGCTTGCATTCGTTTCAAATTTGTTTCCAGAAAATCGACTCACTAATTTTAAGTCGCTTACACTCGCCGTGCAAAATTTTTCTAAATCAAATTTAAATTCATCTAATGGGTGACCGGAAATATAAAATCCTACTACTTCTTTTTCATACCTCAACTTTTGCAAGAAACCCCATTCTTCACAGATTGGAATTTTAGGCTCTGGTATTTGTGAGGCTGCTCCTGCTCCAAATAATGATGATTGAGCAGAACTTAAGCTGTCTTGAAAGTTTGCACCAAAGCGTAAGGTTTTTTCTAAGAAATTTCCGTTTTCATTTATTTCATGATGAAAATAGGTAGCTCTGTGAATATTAAAAGAATCGAAAGCTCCTGCATTTGCAAGCGATTCGAAGGTTTTTTTATTAGCTGCTCTTAAATTTACTCTCTTCACTAAATCAAAAATATTTACAAACTTTCCTTTTTCATTTCGTTCTTCAATAATAGAAATTACAGCCGCTTCACCTACTCCTTTTACTGCTCCTAAACCAAATCGAATTTGCCCGTTTTCATTTACAGAAAATTTGTAAATACTTTCATTTATATCCGGACCAAGTACCGACATGCCCATGCGTTTACACTCTTCCATAAACATGGTAATTTTATCGATGTTACTCAAGTTATGAGTTAATACCGATGCCATGTATTCTGATGGATAGTTTGCTTTTAAATACGCTGTTTGAAATGCTACGAATGCATAACATGTAGAGTGCGATTTATTGAATGCATAAGAAGCAAAGGCCTCCCAGTCGGTCCATACTTTTTCTAATTTCTTTTTATCTAAACCACGATCAACTGCTCCGTTAATAAATACATCTTTTAAATCATCGAGTGTTTTACGATCTTTTTTACCCATTGCTTTTCGCAAAGTATCGGCTTGGCCTTTACTAAAGCCCGCTAACTTTTGCGAAAGCAACATCACCTGCTCTTGGTAAACCGTAATACCATTGGTGTCTTGCAGGTACTCTTCCATTTCTGGTAAGTCGTATGTTACTTGCTCTCTACCGTGTTTACGCGAAATGTATTTCGGAATGTATTGCATCGGACCCGGACGGTACAATGCATTCATCGCAATTAAATCTTCAAACTTATCGGGTTTTAAATCGATTAAATGTTTTTGCATTCCGGCAGATTCAAACTGAAAAGTTCCGTTTGTTTCGCCACGTTGATAAAGTTCAAATGTTTTCGGATCGTCGAGCGGAATGTTATCGATGTCTATTTCAATCCCTTTATTTTGCTTTATCAATTCCAATGCATCGCGAATAATGGTAAGGGTTTTTAATCCTAAAAAGTCCATTTTTATTACGCCTGCATCTTCAATTACCTTCCCATCATATTGGGTTATTAATAAATCTGTTTCTTTTGATGTTGCTACAGGGATAATATCTGTTAAATCCATCGGCGCAATAATAATTCCGGCCGCATGTATGCCCGTACCACGTACAGAGCCTTCGAGTATAACCGCTTCTTTTAATACTTTCGATTTAAAATCGTTGGCATCATTATATATTGCACGAAGTTGTTTTATGTTATCTAAATCTTCTTGTTGATAGCCTTCTTTATCTTTCAAACCTCCTTCACCATCAATGTTTGCAAGTATTACACGATTTAATTCAGTACCAGGTTTATCGGGTACTAACTTTGCCAGTGCGTTCGATTCTGCCAAGGGCAAATCCATAACACGAGCTACGTCTTTAATACTCATTTTAGC
>JAGVEE010000024.1 GCA_020058405.1 Sphingobacteriales bacterium | reverse complement strand
CTATTATCGCAAACGCTTCAAAAAAAGCAAACGCTACAGTAGTAGTAATGGGAAATAGTTTTACAGGTAAAGGTTTAGCACCAAGAGTGGCGGTAAAATTAACAGCAGGATTTGCAGATGCGGTAATTGAATTACCAAGCATAAACGGAAATGTATTAACTGTAAAAAGAGGTGCATTTTCTGGTAAAGCATTTGCAACGGTAGAGCTCACATCAAACGTAAAAGTATTAACATTAAGTCCGAACGCTTATAAAGTAGTGGAGAAAAACGAAACTGCAACGGTTGAAAATTTAGAAGCAGATGCAGCGGCTACAGATTTCCGTACGATGGTAAAAGAAATTATTCGCGCTACAGATAAAGTAAGTTTACCAGATGCTGAATTAGTAGTATCTGCGGGTAGAGGATTAAAAGGGCCAGAGAATTGGGGAATGGTAGAAGAGTTGGCAAATTTATTAGGTGCAGCAACGGCATGTTCTAAACCAGTATCGGATTCGGGATGGAGACCACACTCTGAGCACGTAGGCCAAACAGGTATTGCAGTGGCACCGAACTTGTACATTGCTATTGGAATTTCTGGAGCAATACAACATTTAGCTGGAGTAAGCTCGTCAAAAGTAATTGTAGTAATAAACAAAGATCCGGAAGCACCATTTTTTAAGGTTGCAGATTACGGAATTGTAGGTGATGCATTTGATGTAGTACCTAAATTAATTGAAGCAGTAAAAGCGTTTAAAGCAAACGCATAATATATTTTAGCCATTGCTATGAAGAAGATTAAGTTAGATATCGTAGGCTTATCATACAGTCAAACACAATCGGGTGCATATGCATTGGTATTGGGAGAAGTTAGTGGACGACGTAGGTTACCTATAATTATTGGAGGTTTTGAGGCGCAAGCAATTGCTATTGAAATTGAAAAAATGAGTCCGAGCCGACCACTAACCCACGACCTTTTTAAATCTTTAACCTTACATTTTAATGTGGTTATTGAAGAGGTTATTATTTACAATTTGGTTGATGGAATTTTCTTTGCAAAACTAATTTGCAACGATGGTAAAAAAACTGCGGAGATTGATGCACGTACATCTGATGCAATTGCATTGGCAGTTCGTTACCAATGTCCTATTTACACATACGAATTTATCTTAGCTTCTGCAGGTATTATGATAGAGGGCTCTGATTTTGCTTTTTTAGAAAACATAGAACCAAGCGACGATTCTGAGCAAGTAACAATAGATAACCCTGTAAAATCTGGCTATTTAAATTTCAGTGAAACAGAACTCCGCGAAATGCTCGACAAAGCCTTGGCCGAGGAGAACTATGAAAAAGCCGCACGCATCCGCGACGAACTTTCTAAAAGATAGTTAGTGTGCTAGTATGCTAACGTGCTAGTGTGCTAATACAGCAGCATTAACAAATTAGCACGAAAATTAGCACACTAGCATACTATCACACTAGCACACTAGCCTCTCTTCTTCTTGGGATAATTTTCCTCATTCTCCGCTACCATTTGTAAATGATATTTAACAGGAGGCATATTATCGTTTCGGAGTTCCCATTTCTCAAAAAAATCAGAACCTTTAATTCCTAGTATTTCCAATAATTTGAGTAGGCTTGTTAAGTTTAAATCTTCGCCATTTTCCCAACGCTGATACACGGATCTATTAATTCCATGATCGTTTGCAAAAAGTTCTGCACTGTTGTATTTTAGTTCCAAACGTCTTCTTCTAATAATTGCAGAGAAGTCATGTAGGCGATCATCTTTTTTCTTTACACTCATCGTAATAATCACTAAATATTTAATACATAATTTCGATTTAAAAATATATAATCAAAAGTTATAATTTTAATATTTGCTGAATAAACCTGCATAAATGCAGGTTTTTACATAACATTTAATATCATATTCCTATTGTTAATTTTATATTAACAAGCTTGTTATATATATAATATGTTCACAAATGAATAAATTATAATAATTAATTTTTATACCTTTAGCTTGATGAAAAAAATAATATTTCTAGTATTTCTATTCTTATTGTGTAATGCCTTTCAAAGTATGGCATCAAATACTTTAGATTATACGTATAAACATTCAACAAAAATTGATTCAGGATTTTTTTCATCGATACAAAAAGGATACGAAATTGCAAGTAAGTTAACGATAGACGATGTAGGAAAAATTGCCACCATTGTATTGTTCAACAACAATAAAAAAATGGAAAACATTGTGAAAGATGTTAGCGATTACGTAAATCAAGCAAATAAAGTACAACAAGATTTGCGTAAAATAAAAATCAACAAGAACACCAAAATAATGGTGAAGCGCGATAAATAAAATTTCGAAAAAAATATTTTGTTTTTCTGAAATAATTAGTAGCTTTATTCCCCCAACTAAATTAAGATGCTAACAAAGTTCAGTGCAGAGATATGTAAATACGGAAAGAAAGGTGAGAAAACCGGATGGACGTATATCAGCCTGAACAAAGAGTTAGCGGAAGAAATAAAACCCAGCAATAAAAAATCGTTTAGAGTAAAAGGCAAGTTTGATGCTTGTACGGTAAAAGGCTTAGCAGTATTGCCAGTAGGCGCTGGTGAGTTCATCATCTCCTTAAATGAAATCATCCGTACAAAACTTCGTAAAAAAGTTGGCGATGTAATTGCTTGTCAGTTGGAAGAAGACATTGATTACAAAGTTGACATTCCAGCAGATTTGCATCAATTATTGAGAGAAGAAAAATTAATGATTGATACTTTCATGAAATTGCTGCCCTCTCATCGTTCGTATTTCATTAATTGGATAAACGCTGCCAAAACAGAAATTACACGCACCAAGCGCCTTGCAATGACGGCTAATGCGATGTATCACGGACTTACCTACCCCGAGATGATTAAATTAGAGCGCGTAGAAAAACGTTTTGCTTAACATACATCTTTGTTTATCTCTTAATTCCTATTACTTTTGAGCTATGTTAAGTAACAAGCAACAGGATACAATTGTGGCATTGGCAACACCAACCGGTGCAGGCGCAATTGGAGTAATTAGGTTATCGGGTACACGTGCAATTGAAATTGCAAATTCTGTTTTTAGAGGAAAAAATTTAGAGGCGCAAGCGAGCCATACCATACATTTAGGGAGCATCGTTGATGGAGAGCAAGTGATAGATGAAGTGTTGATGAGTTTATTTATAGCACCTCGCTCCTATACCAAAGAGAATGTGGTGGAAATATCTTGTCATGGTTCTTCGTATATTATTGATAAACTGATTCGCTTATTTATATCAAAAGGCGCGCGACCAGCAAAGCCTGGTGAGTTTACCATGCGAGCATTTTTAAACGGACAATTAGATTTGTCGCAAGCCGAAGCGGTTGCCGATTTAATTGCTTCGAGTTCGGAAGCCTCGCACAAAGTAGCTATGCAACAAATGCGCGGAGGGTTTTCTAACGAGTTGAAAAAATTGAGAGAAGAGTTAATTCATTTTGCTTCCTTAGTAGAATTGGAATTAGATTTTTCTGAAGAAGATGTGGAGTTTGCGAATAGAGAGTTGATGCAAACGCTCATCGAAAAAATTGTGCAAGTATTAACTAGGCTCATCCGATCGTTTGAGTTAGGGAACGTAATAAAACAAGGCGTACCAGTTGTAATTGCAGGGAAACCAAACGTAGGAAAATCTACTTTGCTCAATGCATTGTTGAACGAAGACAGAGCCATCGTATCCGACATTGCCGGTACTACGCGCGATACTATTGAAGATGAAATTAGCATACAAGGAATAAAATTTAGGTTTATAGATACCGCTGGAATTAGAGACACAGAAGATATTATTGAAGCGAAAGGCGTAGAAAAAACATTCGAAAAAATAAATCAGAGTGCCATTATTTTATATTTGTTTGATGCTGCCGAAACTTATGGCGATGACTTAGCAAACATTATAAAAGACTTACAAGTAATTACACAAAAAAATAATTCGCAACTCTTATTAGTGGCGAATAAATCTGATAAAAACCATATAAGCATTCCGGCCGAAAGCATGAGCATCTCTGCATTGCAAGGCATCGGCATAAAAGAGTTGGAGCAAAAATTACTCGACATAATCCATTACACAGAGCATGCCAACGAAACCATCCTCACTAATGCACGCCACGTAGAAGCACTGCAGCGCTGCAAGGAAGCCTTAGAGCGAGTGCTTAACGGAATCCACAACCCTGTAACCTCCGACTTTTTAGCGATGGACATTAAAGAGGCTTTGCATTACCTTGGAGAGATAACAGGTAGCATTTCAACAGACGATTTGTTGGAGAATATTTTTAGCAAGTTTTGTATAGGGAAGTAATGACCGATAATCATCGATAAATAAAAATAAGAAAATCTATCTGAAACCCTCACCCTGTAAGGGTTTTGTCGT
>JAGVEE010000114.1 GCA_020058405.1 Sphingobacteriales bacterium | reverse complement strand
GGCGGAGGTGTTAAGCCATCAGTAACTGCTTGTATAAACGCTTCTTTGCTTGGTTGATTTAATGCGTAATTCATTTTTTTCTGATTACCCAAAGTATCAACCGTTTCTTTCATCATGTTTTTACCACAAGCACTGCCTGCTCCGTGAGCCGGATACACAATTACATCATCAGCCAATGGCATGATCTTATTGTTTAAACTCTCATATAACAAACCTGCTAATTCTTCTTGCGTCATGCTTGCTGCTTTTTGAGCTAAGTCTGGGCGACCAACATCCCCTAAAAACAAAGTATCACCACTAAAAATTGCATGATCTTTACCGTTTTCATCTTTCAACAAATAGGTAGTACTTTCCATGGTATGCCCAGGTGTGTGTAATACTTTAATTGTTAACTTTCCTACTTTAAATTCTTGTCCGTCTGTAGCCGAAATACATTCAAATTCACATGCTGCATTTGGTCCGTACACAATAGGTGCACCTGTTTTCTTACTTAAATCAACATGACCCGAAACAAAATCGGCATGGAAATGCGTTTCAAAAATGTACTTCAACTTTACATTGTCTTTAGACAATCGATCCATGTAAGGTTGTACTTCTCTTAATGGGTCAATAATTACAGCTTCGCCATTTGATGTAATGTAATAAGCTCCTTGAGCTAAACATCCGGTGTAAATTTGTTCTATATTCATAATTATATTTTTTCTTTTTTATGTTACTCAAAAATAAGGTACTCAAATTTTATAGTTAGTTACTTTAGTTACATTCAATTTATTTAAACATGGTTTCTTTGATGATGATGTAAATACCCATCACTAATACAAACCATCCAAAGGCAGGCTTTAATTTAGCTCCATCAATTTTTTTAGATAAATAACTTCCGATAAAAATTCCGATGACTGCAAATGCAGAAACAGAAAGTAATAAGCTCCAATCCAATTGCACTTCGCTGGCTTCGCCAAAAAATCCGATTAATGATTTGGCTGCAATAATTACTAAAGAGGTGCCTACCGCTTCCTTCATTGGTAATTTAGAAAGTACTACCAATGCTGGTATTATTAAAAATCCTCCACCTGCTCCTACTAAGCCAGTTAATACTCCAACTACAAAACCTTCAATTAATATTAATGGGTAATTAAATTTCTGTGGCCCTTCTGCTTCGTTGCTTTTCTTTTTATCTTTTTTAATCATACTGTACGATGCCGCAATCATAAGTATGGCAAACAATAGCATCATCAATATGCTTTTAGTAACTACAAAATCGCCAATCGTTAAAATTTCTTTTGGGATGGCAGGAACAATATATGCACGTGTTAAAAACACAGCAACTATAGATGGTATTCCGAAGATAATTGCAGTTTTAATATTCACCAACTTGTTTTTGAAGAATGTGGCAGTACCTACTGCACTAGTAACTCCTACAATAAATAATGAATAGCCTGTTGCAGTTACAGCATCAACACTAAAAATATAAACCAATACAGGTACAGTTAATATACTTCCTCCACCACCAATTAATCCGAGTGAAACGCCAATAAGAATTGAGAATAAGTAGCCTAAAATTTCCATAGTTAATTGTCTTTTGTTATCTGAATTCAAAAATCCACTAAAAAAAGTGTTAATTATGCAACATAAGTTACAATAAAAAAATATAAGATAGACGTACAACTAATCTACTAATTAATACGTCTTTACATTATCAATCATCGTTCTTTATTGTCCCAATAACACTTATGTTTGATTGATAGCATAAAAAAACCTCCTGTAGAGTATGCAGGAGGTTTTTTTTAAAATATAGAGGTGATGTCTGTTACTTCAATAATTTTATTTACAGTATAGGCTTCTGCAAAGGTTCCATTTTTAAGGAGTTTACCGTACTCACGGTTTCTACCGATTAAGGATTCTAAAAAATCGGGTTTAGAAATATAAGTAATAGGTTCTGTAGAATCTGGGTTGTGAAATTGAGTTTTAAAGGCTTTTATCGATTCTAATTTACGATCAATAAAAGGTGTAATATCAATTACAAAATCGGGTTTAATGTATCTGTCTTGTATATAATGAAATAAAGAGCTTGGGCGATGCGCTTCTTGCGAAATTCCATTTTCATCATGCGTTTCAATTTTAGGTAAGCCTGCTTTAAAAAATGCTTCTTGTACTAATTTCGCTGCTCTGCCATGGTCGGGGTGCCTATCTTCTATGGCATTTGCCAGTACTACTTGGGGTTTGTATTTACGTATTTTACTGATGATGCGCAGTTGAGTTTCTCTGCTTAAATCAAAAAAACAATCTTCTAAATCTAAATTCTCACGTACATGTATGCCCATTATTTGGGTAGCAGCTGCAGATTCTTCGGCTCTGGTTATGGCAGTACCACGTGTACCCATTTCACCTCGAGTTAAATCTATAATTCCTACTTTTTTACCTTCAGAAATTGCACGCATTAAAGTTCCCGCGCAACTCATTTCCGCATCGTCAGGATGCGCAGCAAATACTAGTATGTCTAATTTCATGGGGTAAAGATAAGGAATTCGAAGTTTCGAATATTCGAAATTTCGAAATTTCGAGTTAGCTACTCTAGACTCACTACAATCTTCTCAATCTCCGCATCTTCGCCCAGCGGGTCGTAATGCGATTTGAGGTTGGAGCCGAATAGACGTGCGAGCGATTGCCAAACAAAAGCAGAGAATTTTCCTTTTAGATCTTGCACCACTTTAAAAGACGTATTGCCTGTTTGCCTATCTATAAGTTTTATAAGTATACGACCTTGAGTTACGGTTAGTTTTTTAAGTTCTGCCTCAAACTTCTCCATAATCTCTTTCTCGGTTTTATTGATTAATGCTTGTTGAACTCGCTTATCATTAGTCATTTTAAGCTCTTTCTCTAACTGATTAAACATAGTACCAGCAAGCTTTGCATAAGGCCAAACTTTGGTAACATCTCGGCGCAGCTTTGTATATTTAATTTGCTCTCGTTTTGACTTAAAAATACGAGTAGTATAAATGTTGATGGTGGGTAGCCAAATGTATGGAATGGTATCGCCATCTACTATAATTGCAGGGAGCATAATGGTATCATTCTTACCAATTGGTTTTATAACTTCTTGTGCTTTCACACTTTTTAAGCCATAAAACGTTAATATTAATACAATTAGAAGAATTTTTGGTGTTAACTTCATAAGATAATAACCAAATATCAACATAATTATTATTTTCATTTATATAAAGCACTATTTTTTTTACATTTAGCCATGTTAAAAATCGATTTAGAAGCGGAGAAAAAGGAAATTCAAAAGCGATACCGCGCTTTATTGAAAGCTTGTAAACCTACCATGGAGAAGGGTGACAAACGACAAATTCGTTTGGCCTTTGAAATGTCGGTGGAAGCGCATAAAAATATGCGTCGGAAATCTGGCGAGCCGTACATTTACCATCCTATTGCCGTTGCTCAAATTGCTGCAGAAGAAATTGGTTTAGGTACCACCTCTATAGTCTGCGCTTTATTGCATGATGTAGTAGAAGATACCAACATCACACTTGATGATATTGAAAGAGAATTTGGTAAAAAGGTTTCGAATATTATTGATGGATTAACCAAAATATCGGGTGTATTTGATCAAACAAGTTCTATACAAGCGGAAAATTTCCGCAAGATGTTGCTTACGCTTGCCGACGATGTTCGGGTAATTTTAATAAAACTAGCCGACCGTTTGCATAACATGCGTACGCTGGATAGCATGCCGAGAGATAAGCAACTAAAAATATCGTCGGAAACCATTTACCTCTACGCTCCTCTTGCCCATAGATTAGGTTTATACGCAATAAAATCTGAGTTGGAAGATCTTTCGATGAAGTTTACGGAAGCAACTACCTATAAATTTATTGCTAACAAACTCAATGAAACCAAGGGAGAACGAGGTAAGTTCATAAAAGAATTCATCACTCCAATTAAAGAAGAATTAATTAAACAAGGATTAGAATCTGAAATATTAGGTCGACCAAAATCTATTCATTCCATCTGGAAAAAAATGAAATCAAAAGGAATTCCTTTTGAAGAAGTATATGATTTATTTGCCATCAGAATAATTTTAGAATCGAACTTTGAAACCGAAAAAGCGGATTGTTGGAAAGCATATTCTATTGTTACTGATAAATACATTCCGAACCCTGATCGTTTGAGAGATTGGGTATCTTCCCCAAAAGGTAATGGCTACGAGAGCTTACACACAACGGTGATGGGCCCAAATGGTAAATGGGTAGAAGTGCAAATACGTAGCAGGCGAATGAATGAAATTGCCGAAAAAGGTTTTGCAGCTCATTGGAAATATAAAGAGCAAACCAGTGAAAATGGCCTCGACCAATGGATACAAAAAGTACGCGATGTATTGAGTAGTTCTGAAGCCAATGCCCTTGATTTCTTAGATGATTTTAAGATGAACTTATTCTC
>JAGVEE010000079.1 GCA_020058405.1 Sphingobacteriales bacterium | reverse complement strand
TTTGTGTGGATACCAAGGTTCGTTGAGATCTAGCATTTGAAATGACATACTAACCATTTTCTTAACAGGAAATAATTGACCTTTAATTATTTCATTTACCAATAATTGATTAATGTTTTTACCCGTACCCGTGTTACCAACTCTCCATCCTGTGCCATCTGTAATTTGCCAAGCATTTGAATCATTCTTTACACGGATTGCACCAGGTGAACCTAAAGAAGGACCATCACCAATAAATACTCTTTTTTTGACGCTAATGCTACTTGTATCATTATTAAACGCTCCAAACACAACAACGTCATTTTGACCGTTTAAATTACCAGCTGCAAGATGTTCCATAAACAAATTACCTAACTCATAAAATTTAAGATAACTTGTAAGAAGGTCTGTATTGTTTGCAGTTTGTACCCTGGTTAACATAAACCTTACACCTAAATCACCACTTTCTGGCATTTGAGGACTTGTCCAATTTACAATTATATTATCAACACTTCCACCATTTGCTGGTAGTGTAGTTGAGCCACCAGGTATTACAAATTTGTAATAATTAAATGTCTGTTCCCATGTTTGAGCAGTAAATGTATGTTGGAATCCATTGTAACTTACCTCTCTTCTTAACCAATATTTTACATGGTTTACTTTTACATAATTAATCTTACCCCTAAATGATGTATTAGGGTCAAAAGTTAATTGTTCAGTATTTATACAAACAATTCTTTCGTAATATTCACCAGAAACACTTACAGAATATGTATCACCACCCATTTTTAAAGAAACAGATCCTGCGTCAACCTCTATTCCAAATGAAACATAATATGTTTGACCAGCTACAGGAGTAAAGTTAGTATACACTAAATTTCCTGTTGCATTAATTGCATTAGCATAACCTAATGCATCGCCATTGTCATCAGAAAAAAACCAACCACTACCTAATGTCCATGTTGTAATTTCGGGAGATCTATTGGCAGTTAAAAAGTCAATAAGATTTACGGCAATTGGTCTAAGTTCAATTACAAATGCACCCTCTACAATATGTTCAGCTATAGGTGAAACACCAACTTGACTATCGCGGTATTTCATTACACTTGTAAAAGTTATTGTAGCTTCGTTATTATTATAATCCAAATCTTTCGAAGCAAAAAATTCAGTTGCTAAATTATTAAATACTTTACCAGCCAATAAATTTACACTAGCAATATGCTCATATTCTATATCTAAATCTTTTATATGACCATAATATCCCCATCTACCAGACGCAAGTCTTATTAATTTTGTTTCAGCGTCATTATTGTCGTTTACAATTGATGTTTCAAAACTACTTTGTTGTAATAAGGTAGATGTTAAATAGTATATATTTATTAGTACTGCCGAATTTAAATAGCTATTAGGTTGAACCATAAAAAATTTTCTATCACTAAAAAAGAAACGCATACCTAATGGTATCATCATTCTTTTTAAGACATCATAGCACTTCATATAAGTAATATTGTCTTTAGTATCTATAGTGTAAAAAACCTTGTGGTTTATGCGCATCCTTATTAAAGGATCAATAGTTGATGAATAAGTCCAACTGTCTTCATGCCAATTAAAAGCCGATGCCAATACACCTACATTTGTTCCATAAATAGATGGTACATACGTTATTTTTTGCAAACAATTATTAACATGATTTATAATTGTATCGTCTCCTTGATAAAAATCGTAACCTTCTGGTTTATAATCAATACCTTTTAACCAACCAATACCGTCAATTGCATTTATATCATAAAAATATCCTACTGACAAAGCAACATCATCGTATTCAACAAGGTCAGCTAAAACATAGCCGTACCAATAAAAATTAGGTGAATTTGATATATCGTAACCGGTTAATCTAATTGTAAATCTACCTTCTGGACTAACTAAAAAGTCTGTTAAAAATTGCTCCTTAACATTGTCGTTTATTAAAATAGTAAATTTAAAGTTAGATGCTATTATAGGAGCGTACCTTTCTAAACCATTTTCAACATCAGATTGCCATGTTATTTCCGAATTAATAATATCAACAGTACTAGAAACACCAGAAAAGTTAACATCATCTATTACAAGATAATATTTGCGACCTTTTTCAGAATAAAATGTAGAGGTGTACCTTGTAGCCATTATCTTATTCTTGTGTTTATGTTTCTTGCTTTTTCCATTATAACTAACAAATCACTTCCTGCAACTCTGGTAGTTAAAACATAAGGATTTCCACCACCAACATCGCCTAACATACTTTTAAGTTTAGACAATGGAGCAATAACTTCTGGGTCATAACTTGCTCCACGGTTATCACCGACTGTTGCTAAAGTAGGACCAAATGCCAAACCACCTTGTGCAAGTTTAACAGTATCCATTTTTGATTTAAGAAAAGACACCGCAGCTATACCTAAACTAACTGCTAATATTGTACCTATTGGTCCGCCACCATCAATTAAAGATTTTGTAACCATTTCAACTAATAACAATTGCAATGCAGAGTTAACTGCATCTAACATTACACTAACAAAGGTTTTACCAAATGCTAATACTGCGTTTTCACCATTTGCCAAAGCAGATCCCAAAGCAGAAAAACTTTCGCCTAAAGCATTACCTAATCTATCTCTTAAAGCATCACCAACACTTGTTATAGCATCTCCTAACCCTAAGAATGCATCTTTTAATTTATTTATTTGTTCAACAGGTTTAGGACTATTAAGATTATCGTAAAATTCCTTTACCGCAACTTTGCCTTTATCTAATAATCTTGAGTCAATTAATTCTTGTAAATTGCCACCAGCAAGTGCATTTTCTATTGCAGGTTGCATTACTTGTACTGTTTCTTTCTTGTTTTGTTCGTCAGCGGCTCTTTGGTCTGCTGCCGTTTGTTCTTTATTTTCTAATGGTTTAAAATCAGTCCATGAGTCTATTTTTTCAAGTTCTTTTAAAGCCCTTATAACTGCTTCTATTTCAAACTTAATACTTCTTATTTGACTTGCTAAATCCTCTGCACCTTTAGAGTTTTCCCCGTATAATAATACTTGATCTTCGTAATTTTTTTCAAGATTTTTTAATGTTTCTTGTAATTGCTCAAATTTAGTTTTTGCTTTTTCAGTTCCACTACCAAAACCATCAT
>JAGVEE010000333.1 GCA_020058405.1 Sphingobacteriales bacterium | reverse complement strand
TATATATGGTATCGAATAAATCTACAATAATATTAATAGTGACATTTAACGCATTCCAAACCACCTAAAGCAGCAGCGGTAACTTTTTTACCGTTCTTAATATCTTCGTGCGCTGCTAATACTTTATCGTAATAAGCATTGCCTTTAGAATTAACTTCTGTTTGGCGGTGACAATCAATACACCATCCCATTGTTAATGGAGAGTATTGGTAAACTTCAGCCATTTTCTCAACTGGTCCGTGGCATTTCACACACTCTACTCCTGCTACTACTGTATGTTGTGAGTGGTTGAAATAAGCAAAGTCTGGTAAGTTGTGGATACGCACCCACTCTACTGGTTTAGGATTGTTTCCGTACACACGAGTGTCTGGGTTGTAATCTAACGCAGTGTATATTTTTTGAATTTCTGGAGAAATGTTTCCATCGTATTTTTCGGTTGCTTGAACGTAGTTGTGACAGTTCATACAAACATTTAACGAAGGAATACTTGCATTCTTAGATTTGAACGCACCCGAGTGGCAATACTGGCAATTCACTTGGTTAATACCTGCGTGTAACTCGTGCGAGAATTTAATAGGTTGTACTGGTTGGTAACCTGTGTTTACATTGATGTTCCACATTTGGTTCCATCCCCAAGCACTAAACACACCCATAAATATAACGATGAACCAGAATACTTTTTTCTTGTTCAACAACATCCATTTAAAGTTGCTTACTTTTTCTTTTACTGCAGCAACAATGGTTTCAATTACTTCACCGTTCTTCACACGTATTAATCTTTCTAAAGAACCGATTACTCTGTTCAATACAAGAATTACTACAATTAATACAACGATTAATAAAATGATACCACCAATGGTATAGTTGTTAAATTTAGCACCATCGGTAGTTGCAGCGGTACCAGCAGCAGCTCCAGGAGCAGCAGCAGTTGCAGCAGGCGCATCGCCCTCTGCTTTTATGTACGCTAATACGCCATCTAACTCAGCATCCGTTAAGTTTTGGTTAGGCATTACGGTTTGGTTGTACTCTTGGTACAATGCCGCCGCATACTTGTCGCCACCTTTAATTACTGATTGCGAGTTCAAAATGAACTTCTTCAATAATGCTTTGTCTGGCCATCTGTCTGCAACGCCTTTTAACGCCGGACCAATAACCTTACGCCCTACGGCATGGCAAGAAGTACAATTCGCTTTGAAAATACTTTCACCCACTTTCACATCTTGCGCGTTAACATTGGTTAAGCTCAAAACGAAACTCATTAAAATGAAAATGGTACGAATGGATAACTTTTTAGTAATGGAGAGATGAAAACCCATATCTGTTGATAATTAATATCTTAAATTAATAATTCTAATAATTGTACTAAAAAAAACTTTCTGAACGTGCTTTAAATACACGTTTAGAGTGGCAAAAATAGGATTTTATTTGATTCTGTTGACAATTTTCTGACATTTAAACTTATTTTGAATGAGTCTAAATAACAATGAATTTATCAAGTATTAGAACAAAATTTTTAATCCAAAAATATACGACTAAATATTAGTCATTTTACTGTCCAAGAATCCAAGCAAAAATTAAAGGAGCCACAATGGTAGCATCAGACTCTACAATAAATTTTGGTGTATTAATATCTAATTTTCCCCAAGTTATTTTTTCGTTTGGCACTGCACCAGAGTAACTTCCGTAAGAAGTGGTAGAATCTGAAATTTGGCAGAAGTAACTCCAGAATGGAACATCGTGCCATTCTAAATCTTGGTACATCATAGGCACTACACAAATTGGGAAATCGCCGGCAATACCACCACCTATTTGGAAAAAGCCTACGCCTTTACCGCCAGAGTTTGCTCTGTACCATTCGCTTAACCAAATCATGTATTCAATTCCGCTCTTCATAGTGCTTGGCTTTAGTTCGCCTTTAATGCAGTAAGAAGCAAAAATATTCCCCATGGTAGAATCTTCCCATCCTGGTACTATAATCGGAATGTTGCGTTCTGCAGCAGCAATCATCCAAGAGTTTTTAGGATCAATTTCGTAGTACTGTTCCATTTCTCCAGATAAAAGCATTTTGTACATGTACTCATGCGGAAGGTAGCGTTCGTTAGCTTCTTCAGCCATTTTCCATTGTTTAAAAATATGTTTTTGAATACGGCGGAATGCCTCTTCTTCGGGTATACACGTATCGGTTACACGGTTAAAACCATGCTCTAACAAATCCCACTCCTCTTGCGGACTTAAATCGCGGTAGTTTGGCACACGCTTGTAATGCGAGTGAGCAACGAGGTTCATAATATCTTCTTCGAGGTTGGCACCTGTACAAGAAATGATATCTACTTTCCCTTGGCGAATCATTTCTGCAAATGAAATTCCGAGTTCGGCAGTACTCATTGCACCGGCAAGTGTTACCATCATTTTACCACCTTCGAGCAAATGAGTTTCGTAACCTTTAGCAGCATCTAAGAGAGCCGCCGCGTTAAAATGTAAGTAGTTTTTCTCAATGAATTGAGAGATAGGACCTTTTGTTGACATGATAGTTTGTTAATGCGCAAATGTAGTAAATGAATTACCGTTTACAAATTACGAATTACGAATTACGAATTACGGGTGCAAGAAAGTCGGGTTGTCGGGTTATCGGTCTTTCGGTCTATCGGGTTATCGGACTAGAGCTGAAGTTTAATTTTAGGTTTATTTAGTTTCTTAACTATTTCATTTATTTGAGATTTATCTTGTTGAGATAAAAAGACTGGTACTAAAACACTCATATCAATTTTTAATAATTGATTAATAATGATTAAGTCTCTTAATGTAAATGGTTTTATCCCGTTCATTAATTCAGACATGTGGGTTTTGCTTTTATGACCTAAAATAGTTGAAAGGTTTTCTTGTTTTAAATCATACATTTTCAACTTTTTCTTTATTTCTAGTTTTCTATTTTCAATAAACTGTCTTTCTAGTTCTGCTATCTTCTCTGCCTTATTGCTCTCTAGTATTTTGCTTGCACTTATTTTGTTGATGTCTGTCCATTGGTCGCGTTCATATTGCTCAATAATATTTCGAAGTTTAATTCTCAATTCTTTAAAATGATTATTTTCTTTTGCTAGGATTCTAAGTTTTCGATCAGCAACAAGTGCTCTATCATACTCTAATTCATTAGCTATTACACCAGAATTAATTAATTTCTCTATGTCGAACTGATTTGCCATTATTCTATGTATCCTTTATTCCTTAACCATTTTTCGATGCTTGATTTATTATTTTTAAATATTGATTCGTATTCTTGGTGAGTTCCAGCCCATACAAAAGTAGCTTCACCAGTTTCATCAAATTCAATAAGTATTAATGTTCGATGAATATTTATGTTAAAAAAATAGAACCCATCATTATGAACACAATCCGCATCTTTTCGAACATCTTCTATTTTATATTTACTTGTATCAAATCTTTCTAAGTCATCTATTAACTTATCAATCTCATGAATCAGTCTATTATTACCGATGTTTTTCTTTTTAATTTTTGCAATAATTTTCTTCCCCAGTACCCTCATATCGATCTAATACACAAATATAAAAAAGTTCTGATAAAAACCGAACTTTTTTAGTTATGAATTAAGAGTGCAGGAATTCGGATTATCGGATTTCATTTCACGCAAAGATGCAAAGGAGCAGAGGAGCAAAGAAAAATGAAAAGAGCAACTATGTTTATCGGTCTTTCGGATTTTCGGCCTTTCGGTCTTTCAAATTGTTGCGGGCATAATCCACATACGTGCGGTACACGAGTGTGTAAATGCTGATGGCAAAAATAAATGCCCAACCATGTAGCACGCCGATGATGAGTGCGTACATTAAAATTGCAAGAGGTAAAATAATGGCGGTGTAATAGATGAACGGGTTTTTCATGCTTAATACGGGTTAGGGTAAAACGAATGTAAGAATAAATTGTGAATTATAAATTATGAATTATGAATTATGAATTTGGCAAGAGAGCTGCGAGCTAGCACCCATTAGCACACTAGCACACTAGCATACTAACACACTAAAAATACCCTCTAGTGGGTATGGAAACCATTTCCAAACTTTATAATTTTGTTGCAACAAATTTACTCATATGTATTTCAAGAAAATTTTTACACTCTCTATTTTATCTCTATTTACATTTAACCTTATAGCGCAAGTGCCGGTATTGGTTAAAGACATTAACACATCAGGCAATGGAAATCCGCAGAAGATTACCAATGTAAACGGCATTCTATTTTTTGTGGGCAATACCGCAGCCAATGGAAATGAGCTTTGGAAAAGTGATGGAACGGAGGCGGGCACTGCAATGGTAAAAGATATTAATCCGGGAACTGGAAATCCATCTATCGGGAAAATTACTGGATACAATGGCAAGGTTTATTTCAGAGCATTTAACCCAACAAATGGTTACGAAATTTGGAAAAGCGATGGTACCGAAGCGGGAACGGTAATACTAAAAGAATTTGCTGCAGGTAATGGCAACATAGATCCATCAAATATTATTGAATTTAACGGAAGCCTATATTTTACAGAGCGCAGCAGCACTGCAGGAGTAAATTTATGGAAAAGTGATGGAACGGAAGCAGGCACAGTAATGCTCCAGAATTTATATCCGAGTGGCAATGCAAGTAATGCAGCTTACTTCGCCGTGATGAACAACACTTTGTATTTTATTGCGAGTGAAAATGCTTTGTTCAGTTCCGACATTTGGAAAACAGATGGAACGGCAAACGGTACCAGTTTATTAATAACCATGGGCGGACAAACAGGCGAATTAATTGCGATGGGAAACAAATTATTTTTTGCCTATGCGGGCGAAGGAGGTGCAGGTACAGGTAAGGGTTTATATGTAAGTGATGGCATGCCTAACGGAACGGTTCGTGTGAAAGAATTAGATTTATTGAACATGATAAACTTCCCATCAAATGGAACAAGCATTGTGCATAAAAACGAATTAATATTTACTGCCAACGATGGAGTAAATGGCGAAGAATTATGGAAGAGTGATGGAACAGAAGCAGGCACGGTATTGCTAAAAGATATAAGAGCAGGCCTCGATAATGGGTTTGATGCTTTACCATTTATAACCAAAGGAACCGTGAACGAATTTTATTTTATTTCTGCGGATGAAAATGGAAACAGAGAATTGTGGGTAAGTGATGGAAGCACTGCGGGCACTACGCTGCTCGACACTCCAAACGCAGGCTCTATTAGTCCGGCGAACTTATATGCCTACAACGGATATTTATTTTACAAAGCACGCTCGAGTGTATTTGCTACAGGCGACGAACTTTGGAGAACAGATGGTACAAGAGCGGGTACAAAAATGCTGATTGATTTTTGGCAAGGAACATCGAGCTCATCGCCGAGTAATTTCTGCGGAGCAAACAACACTTTATATTTTAATGCAAACAACGGAACGGTAGGAACGGAATTGTATGCATTGGCGGTAGATGCAAGTACTGGTGTAACTAATTCAGTTTTGAAAGAATTGAGAGTGTATCCGAATCCAGCGAAGTACTTCGTAAGAGTAGCGGGTATGGAGTATGGAGTAGCGGGTAAGGCAGAGGTAGTGCTGTTTGAGATGTATGATGTAAATGGGAGAATGGTGTTGAGTGGGGATTTAGTAGATGGTAGTGTTGATGTGAGTAGGTTGGAAGCGGGGGTTTATGTTTTGAGGGTTGGTGATGCGGTGGCAAGGGTGGTGGTGACTGGTGACTAGTAGGGCAAAGGATTGCAAGAGTGCAAAAGATTGGCTTTTCGTTAATTCGCCAGTTCGCTAATTCGCCAGTTCGATTCTGGTTTCACGCAAAGATGCAAAGGAGCAGAGGAGCAAAGAATTTGAATCCTTCGTCTTTCTCTAATTCGTTTATTGTTTTTTCGACAATTCGGGTTAACGGCCTTTCGGCTTAACGGCCTTTCGGATTTTCGGTCTAACGGCCTTTCGGTTTAACGGTTTCACGGCCTTTCGGATTTTCGATTTACTAGGCTTCTTAGGAGCGACATGAAAAATATTTGACTAGCGTGATGCTGCAAATTATTTCCTGTTGCCTTTGCAACCATAAGCTAATTAACACTCCCACTCTACCACCAAAAAATTC
>JAGVEE010000242.1 GCA_020058405.1 Sphingobacteriales bacterium | reverse complement strand
TCGGGCACTACCAATGGAACAAAACTAAATTTCTCTTCCTTTGGGGGCACCATGGTTTTTAGAGGTAGCATAGTAAACTTTCAATTAACTCTACCTGGTATTGGCTCTTGTACTGTAAAATATTTAGGTGCAGGTGCACAAACAGTTCGTGCGGGGAACTATTTTAATTTAGTACTCTCGGGTGGAACAAAAACTTTTCAAACAACCACTAATGTTGCTACTAGTATAGAATTTATAGGTTTAGTAACATTATCCGGTACATATTTACCAGCGATTGGCATGAACTATAAATTTACAAACGTAAATGGAACTATTACCAATGCCATGTGGCCTATTAATTTACCAACAATAGGTACTATAGAAATAAACAACACGGGTACACTCACGTTAAACAATGCTAAATCGTTTGGAAATTTAACAATATTATCGGGTACTTTAACCACCAATAATTTTGGGGTAACTATGAGTGGTAATTTAGATTTACAGGGTACTGCTAACATTAGCGGGGGTAGTTCTAATTTTACTTTTAACGGTGCAGGTAATCAACTCATAGATGGATTTACCACTACTGGTAGCATCATCATTAATAAATCGTCGGGTAGAGCAACATTTAATGGAACAATGAATGCCGGACCACTAAATATTACTACAAGTTCTACCGGGCAAACAAGCTTTGGCGACAATACAAATCTTTCATTTACAACCCTCACTATAAATACAGGATCTTCCGTTTTTGGGGGCAACAATAATTCTATAACATTTAGTGGGAATGGTACCAACGCAGCTACATTTACGCCAGAAACTAGCACTATTACTTGGACAGGTACATCTAGAACAGTGCCACCCTTGGGATATTACAATCTTATATTTAATGGCAATGGTACTTATACCTTTGGTGCGGGTGGTACTGCAAACTACAATAATTTCAGTTTAATTAGTACTGGTGGAGCATTAAGTCATACGGTTAGCAACTCTACCGTTATAAATGGCACTTTAAGCATTGGTGCATCTACCACTCTCAATACTGGCACTAAAGATTTTACTACAAATGCTGCGAATAACATTGCAGGTACCCTTACCATTGGTAGTTCTACAACCGCTATTTCATTAAAGCATGTGTATGTAAATTCTGGAGGCACCTTTAATAATAGTGTAAATAACCCTGCAACTATTGCTGGAGATTTTTCAAACTTAGGCACAGCAACTTTAGGCACAGGTAACTACAGTTTTACCGGCAATGGCTTTCAACTATCGGGAACTATTAGCATTGCAAATATGAATATTAGCGGAACTTATTTTAATGCCGGAACATTAAACATTAACACTAGTTTAAGTGGAGTTGGTACGCTAAATAATAACGCCACAGGTACTATAAATATAAATACGAGTGCTGCACCTACTATTACCACTTTAAATTGTAGCACAGCTGGAAACACCGTAAACTATAGCCTTGCAGGCAATCAAACATTACGAAACATAACCTACCATCACTTAACATTAAGTGCTTCGGGAACTAAAAATCTCCCTGCAGGCGCTATCAGTATAAACGGAAACTTAACCATTTCCGGAACGGTAAGTACGCAACTAGTAGCAGCTACTACCATTGGTGGAAATTTAAGTTTACTAAACACGAGTATCTTTAATACCTCTACTCAAAACCTAACAGTAAACGGGAACATAAGCAATGTGGCAGGTACTACTTTAACTTGGGGTTCGGGTATTATTACTTTAGCAGGAACTACTCAAAGTGTAAACAACGGAAACGGAAATTTAACCATCAATAACATAGTGTTGAGTGGTGGCGAAAAAACCTTTGCAAACAACTTAACTGTAGGAACTACCTTCACGGTAAACACGGGTGCTAAATTTGTATTTGGCACGAGTACAAGTTTAACATTAAACGGAACTATTTCAGGAACAGGAACGTTTAAAGCAAAGGCATGCGGTGGAGCTAATAATACACTAACCATTGGTGGAACCAGCAACGGAAATTCTATATTTTTTGAAAACGGATTTCAACATGTTAGTCAGTTAGTAGTTACTAAAACATCGGGCATTATCATACTTGGCGAGGATGTAGCAATATCTACGGCGCTTACTCTACCTACTACTGGTACTGCGCAAATTACGTTTAACGGCGATTTGAATTTATACGGAACAGTAACTATTACAAGTGGTTCGGCGAAAGTAAACATGGGTGCAAATTCTTCTATCAGCATTGGTGGTTGTGTACTAACAGGAACAGCCTTTACCATTCCATCAAATATATTTAACGGAAACCCTACTCTTGCAGGATTATTTTTAAACAGAACAAACGGTTTAACCTTAGGCAATCAAATGATTTCTGTTTCTGAAATCATGCAAATAAGCGCCGGGAATTTAAATACCAATAACAATTTAAACTTACTATCTACTGCAAGTAAAACCGCAAGAGTGGCACCCATACCAGGCGGAGTAAGTGTAACAGGAAATGTAATTGCGAATAGATTTATCCCTGGTGGAAATGGAAAACGCAAATGGAGATTTCTATCATCGCCCGTAAACGTTAGCGGAAGTATTGCCCTTACACAATTCCAAGACGATGTGTTTTTAACAGCACCGGCAGAAGCCGCTGGAGGTTTTGATGTGAATCCTTTTTCGAGCAATGCTTCTATTCGCACTTATGATGAAACAGTAGCAGGTTCGGCAGGAAACGGTTGGACAGACCCAAGCAACGTAAACAACACACTTGCTACAGGTCAGGGCATAGAAGTGTTTGTAAGAGGTTCAAGGAGTTTAGCAAACCCATACTTTAATTGGACAGTTCCAGACGATGTAACCATAGATTATGTAGGTGCATTAAACACTGGAACGGTAGTACGTAATTTAAGTTATACAAATACCGGAGCAGGCACAAATGACGGATTTAATTTAGTAGGTAACCCTTATGCTAGTCCGATTAACTTTGATACTGCAGGAATAACAAAAGTAAATGTTGAAAATAAATTCTGGACTTATAATCCTGTAACCACTTTGTACGGTTCGTATAACGTTGCAAATGGCGAAAGTATAAATGGAATGAGTAAATACATTTCGAGCGGACAAGCATTTTTTGTAAGGGCTACTTCTGCAAATCCATCTATTACATTTACCGAAAACAGTAAATGTATAAATGCAGGTAATAATTATTTCAGAGGAGCTACTAACAATGCAGGCAAATTCCCAACATTTAAAATTACGCTTACCAATAGTTATTCCGAAACCGATGAGTGTTTATTTATACATGATAATACTGGGAACGAAGCAGGAACAGATGAAACCGATATGTATAAATTTTTCAACGATGAATTAAATGTGTATTTTATTGCAGATGATAATTCGAGATTATCTATGAATGCAAAGCCAATTACACCGGGCATTGATACCCTGAAATTAGCAGTATGGAGTTTTGATACAAGCAATGTATCGGTTGCAAGCCATCAATTAAGTTTTTCGAGAGTAGAAGAAATAAAGCCAAGTATTCATATTTATTTACGCGATAAATATATGAACACACTTACCGATCTACGTCAACAAACTAATTACGATTTCCAGATTACAAATGATGCAAACTCTTATGGCAACAATAGATTTGAAATTTTGATTAGCGACCAATTGTTAACAAATGTTGCATCTACAAAAAATATGAATGCAAAAGTGTATCCAAATCCATTTAGCAATATACTTAACATACAAATACCAAATTATAATACACAAGAAAGCACAATTAACTATACCCTATTCGACTTAATGGGAAGGCAGGTTTTAGAAAACGAACTGAAGATTGTAAATGGAAATGTTATTATAGAAACGGACTCCATAGAAGCTGGCACTTATATTTTAAGAATAAATAATAATGGAATTGTATTAAACGAAAAAATTATAAAACAACATCAAAGATAATCCCAATCAAATTTAAAGGGCAGTTTTTGTTTTTTTTAGCTGCCCTTAATTTTTGATAAGAATTTTAATATAAAATATAGAACCACCGTTGGTATTTGGTGTATAACCAATACGAGCATTATTAATATCTGCAAACTCTTTACATAAACTCAAGGCCAGACCCGTTCCTTTTTCATTATTTGTACCAGTTTTAATAGAAGGTAATGAACTAAAGATGCTACCAATTTCAGATAATTGCAATCCCACCCCATTATCTAT
>JAGVEE010000177.1 GCA_020058405.1 Sphingobacteriales bacterium | reverse complement strand
TTTGTACCATTGTACATTTGAACTAACAGAAGAAATTAAATTAGTAGTTTCTGGGTCGCAAAGCTCTGTACCTGCCGAACTTGTTACAACTGGTTTCGCTGGTAATGATGTAGCAGTAACTATAAAATCACTTGATGTGCTTTCACATCCAAATGAATTTGTAATTTTTACTTTATATGTTCCCGATTCTTTTACGACTAAACTATTTGCAGTTGCATTTTGAATAGGAAGATTGTTTTTATACCAAATATGTGTTGTTGCCGAAGCTGTTTGCAATACGGTGCTATCGCCAGCACAAAAACTATTAAAGCCAATTACAGTTGGTGGATTCGGACTCGGATTTGTAGTTAATTGTACACCTGTAGAAACAGATGAACACGTACCATCAATTACTTCAACAGTATATGTTCCGGCTGCAGTTGCATTGTAAGATGATAAGTTTGCATTCAGAATTGCATTGCCATTTAGATACCATTGGTAAGTAAAATTAGTTCCTAAGTTTGCACTCAATAATATAGATTGACCTATACAAAAACTTGTATTGCTTAGCGGATTAATTGTAGCAGTTACCGTTTGTAAACTTAATTTAAAAATACCACCCGTTGTACTACTTGTATTAAATCCTCCAGTCCAACCAGTTGTTTCATTAAAGAAACCTAAGGCTGTATGTTGGATATTATCGATAGCAGTCCAAGTAGCTCCATCATCAGTACTGTAAGCTGTACCAGAACCACCTGTAGTTGCTCCAGAAATGTAATACGTACTAGTGGTACCTGGCACATATTCTATCGCCGATTTTGCCGTAATGCCAGCTGTGCTTGCAGTTGAAAGAGTCCAAGTAGCGCCGCCATCAGTAGTTTTATATAATCCAACATCTGCCTGTGTACTCGGATTTAGACCTGTAACAAAACCATTGTTTGCATCTCTAAATGCTAAATTAGTAAGCGTAACATTTAACCCTAGCGGAGTGCTTGCTGCCGTCCATGTTGCACCTTTGTTGGTGCTTCTAAATATTCTACCTTTAGTAGTAGTAAACCAAATGTTATTTCCATTAGTTGTAAAATAACCAACCGTTCCATATTCATCGGCAGCTAAAATTGCCGGAATGTTTGCAGAGTTTACCCTTGTCCAAGTAGTACCTCCATTGTTAGTAGTATAAATTTCTAAATAACCTCCTGCAGGGTCGCCTTGAGCAACTCCATCATTTGAATTAAAGAAATGTACAAAGTTTATAAATGAGGTAGCAGTATTATAACTTGCAGTTGTTTGCTTAGTCCAAGTTGTGCCACCATTTACTGTTTTGTAAACACCTTGTGCGGTAACCGTTGCAGTGGTTGGGTATATAGAAGCCCATGCTGTATCTGAATGTGTACTGGTAATATTTGCTAAACCATAATTCGTTGAACCAACATTAATACTGCTTGGAGTCCAAGTAGTACCTCCATTAATTGTTTTGGTATAATCTCTAATGGTTGCACCGCCTCCACTTCCATCGTACGCTACTGCCCATGCCACATTTGCATTCAATACTTCTATACTTTCTATGCCTCTATTTGCAGTAGTAAAACCAGTGGCTTGCTCTGCCCACGATTTACAACCAGAACCACCACCACCGCCTGCACTATTAACCGTAATAAAGCTGGTTTTTGTATGTGTATCCGAACCTGTGCCATTACTAGCTGTTAAACTTACTGCATAGGTTCCTGCCGTATTATAAGTAATTGTAGGATTTTGTGAAGTTGAACTTGATGGCGTTCCTCCTGTAAAGGTCCATGCCCAAGTACTAGGTGTGTTGGTAGATAAATCTGCAAAACTAACCGTTTGCCCTTCTGTAATAGTTGTATTATTTGCAGAGAAGTTTGCAACCGGTGCTGCTACAACCGAGCTGTATAAATCAGATTGCCATAAGCCTCTACCAAAGGTTGCAGCTCTAATTTTTCCTGTTGCATAATGGATGTCTAAATCCAGCACTTTTACATTTGGCAAACCAGTCATAAACGATGTCCATGCTACGGTATTGCTTTTGTAATAAATTCCAACATCTGTACCTACATAAATTGCATCATCTGTACCGTTCTGAAACTCCACTGTATTTGCCGGAATATTTGGCAAGCCAGTAGAAACATTAGTCCAACTCGTACCTCCATTAGAACTAAAATAAACTTTTGCACTTGCTACATATCCCGAAAAACTTACCCAAATTTTATTTGCATCGGTATTAGAAACTGCAATGCTTGTAATAGCAGCTTGCGATACCGGTAAACCTGTAACAATACTTGTCCAACTAGTACCACCATTAGTAGTTTTAAATAATTTATTTGGTGTACCAGCATATAACACGTTTGCATTACTTGGCGCAATTGCCATTACTTCATACAAATCTCCATTACTCAAATTACTAGTGATGGTAGTCCATGAACTACCACTATTGGTTGATTTGTAAATTTCATTATAACCCGCAAATATAGTTGAAGAAGTAGTTGGATGTAATACATAAGGTGTAATCCATGCTCCATCAGGCGAACCAGCAGGCTTAATAGATGCATAAGAAGCGCCCCCGTTTGTAGATTTTCTAATATCACCATATTGAATAGCTGAGTATACAATGTTTGCATTGTTATAATCTACTAAAGGTTGCATACCATCTCCTCCTAAAACAGATTGCCAAGCAGTTGCATTATATTTATTCGTACCATTATCTTGCGCTCCTGCATAAACTATTTCAGCATTTGATTTCGCTATACTAATTCTATAAAACTGTGAAATTTGTAATCCATTACTTAAATCGGTCCAAGAACTTCCAGCATTTGTAGATTTACGAATACCTCCATCATTACCTGTAAAAATTACAGAAGAAGCTGGTTGAAATTCGAAGTTATGATGATCGGCATGTACAAATGCAATATTCCCTGAGTTGCCTCCGTACCAATGTCCTGTAATCGTAAAACTTGTTCCTCCATTTGTAGATTTCCAAGTATTCACACCACCCACATAAATTAAATTTGCATCTAAAGGCGATACTGCTAAACTCAAATCGTACCAACCTTGCCCTCCCGCATCAGCTCCTAATTCATCACCCGATAATAGATTTGGTGTGCTATTTACCAATGTATAACTAACACCACTATTGGTAGATTTATACAAGCCTTTATAGCCGGCTGCATTGTTACAAATTAATGCATAAACTACTGCAGGATTAGCTGCTGTAACTGCAACCGAGATTCGTAAAGCATCACTGGTTGGTGTTCCTGTAGCTAAAGTAAAACTTGCTCCTCCATTTGTAGAAACATACATGCGGGCAGCTCCTCCATTCGCATACGATGCCGCATACACTGTGTTAGGATCTCCTGGTTTAAATTCCATGTCTGAAAAAATTCCTGTAACAACAGTTGTCCACGATACACCTGCATTGGTACTGCGCATAATACCTGAATTAGTAGCTGCAATTAAAATATCTGGATTTGTTGGATTAATAATTAATCTTCCAATTCTATATCTACTTGATGTTGCTTGTGTAAAACCAGTAGTATTCCAAGTTACACCTCCGTCTATACTTTTCAGTACTCCAATGCTATACGTATCTGATGCATCATAATCTCCTGTTGCCAAATACATAATGCTTGAATTTGTTGGATGTATGGCGATGTCTGAAACACCCAAGGTCGCAAAATTATCAGTATTGCTTGTCCAACTAGTCCCGCCATTCGTGGTTTTCCATAAACCTCCACCTGGTGTACCTACCCAAATATTATTGTTATTTTGCGGATCAAATCGAATGCAATTAATTCTCCCAATACCTGCCGATGGATATGATAATCCGTTTGTTGGTACCGTTGTAGGTCCCATGGCTGTCCAGTTTCCAGCTGATGAAGATCGCGACTGCGAAAATAAGTTCATCATTTCTGATGTAATAGCTTCTGCAGGCAAGTTACCCGTTGGGTAAATCCTAGGCAACATAAAGGCTTCGTACCTTTTAAATTGTTTATACCCTTTACCCTTTTCAATTTCTTTTCCTTCCCAATCTTTGTAAAACGCTCTTTGTAATTCATAGAAATTTACATTCGGATCTTTCATCATTTCTCGCCAATTGCGAGTAGCCGATTCTTGCGACCAGGATAATTGAAAACCAAATAGAATTACAATGAGTAGAATTAGTGCCTTTTTCATATTATTGATTTATTGGTGAATTAATAATTTCAAAATTTTCGATGATAGTTTTCTTTAACTTATTTTTTTCAAAATAATGCAACACAAATTTTGCATCCGCAATACTCGAAGATTGTATTTCGTTTCCAATATTGCTAAATAATAAATTAACAGTATCCGATGGATTAAAAGCCGTTAAACGTTGCCCACTGTTATCATACATTAATAATGATAATTCTTTTTCGTTTAACATTACTTTCTGAAAAGTTAGTTGGTCGGAACCCAAATACGGAATAAATACAACTTTATAGTGTGCAGATTTTGCAGTTCCTTGCCTCCCGGGCATCTGCATTTTTACTTCTTTTTTTATAATTAATATAGAGCTGTTTTTACAAGAACATAAAAAACTACTGATAACGACTAAAAAGAAAAGGGTATGTTGAATTTTAAACATACCCTAATATCGATAAAAAAACGTAAAACTATATACCTATATATTAGTATTTTAAAAATAATTAATCTCTCACTCTAGCCAAAGAAAGTGCCGTTATCATCCAATTAGGTAATGATTTCTCGGGCGAACGTTTCCTTAAATCTAAATAAAAGCCAATTTTTTTCATAATAGGCACCCTATGTGTTTCCACAAATTCAATTAGTGTGCCATCTGGGTCTTCAATATATGCAAAATGCCCAGCTGCTTCCCCCATATCAAAACTCTCTGCACTGTTTACCGTAAATGGATAATTTAATTTTGCGCATTTCTCTTCTAAACTTTTCATTCCATTTATATCAAAACATAAATGAATAAAACCTAAATCGCCCCAAAATCTATTTTTATATATTTTGTTTACCGCTCTGCCTTCTACTTGAACCAATTCCAATTGCGATGGTCCTAATAATTTACTAAACCCACCAATTCTTTCTTTAGAATGTGTTAACAAAACTCTGTGGAATAATCCATTACCACCATCAATTCCATTGAAATCTTTGAACGTATCTTTTTTATCATATACTACCACATCATAGCCTAAAACATCTCTGTAAAAATCCATCGATTTTTTCATATCAGATACACCAATTGTGCATCCTGCAATTCCTCCTGTTAAATCTTTTCTATTTTTAAACCAAACTTCATCATGTACAATTTCAAACAAATTTCCATATGGATCTTTTAAAAAGAAATGTGGCTTACCTGCTGGGTCATTTGCTAATTCAGTAACAATATCTAATTTATTTTCTTTAGCGTAGGCATACATTTCAGGCACATTTCTGCATTTTATTTTTGCAGCATAAATTCCTAAATCACCTAGTAAAATTTTAAAATCGGGAGCCACAGGTGTACGTTGCGTGTATTGCCAAATTTCAAATCCCCCACCACCAGCAATGTTTAAGGCTAAAATTGCATATCGCTCTTGTGGTTTCCCTCCAGTGTAAGGCAGCATTAAATCGGCAACATCTGCACTTTTAAAAACAGGAATGTCCATGCTGAAATTTTTACGATACCATGCCCATGCTTGCTCTGCATCTTTTACTCCAATACCAATTTGTTGAATACCACTTATAATTACTGATTTACTCGACATATTTATGTTGTTTTAGTTAGGTTTTACTTTTAATACAAATTTATAATACAATGCAGGGAACCATCTCTTCATATACACTAAAATTAATTCCTCTCTTCCAATTAATAATTCTACTTTCTTTTTACGCACTCCTTTCAAAATTTTCTCTGCACATAAATCTGCGGCAATACCTTTTTCTTGTGCTTCATCCATTATCCCGTGTTGGGTACCATCTGCTTTTATGGCATTAATAGAAATGTTGGTATGTATCCTGCCTGGGTAAACCAAAGTAACATAAATCGGAATATCTTTTAATTCTAATCGGAGTGTTTCGAAAAAACCAACCAATGCATGTTTTGCTGCACTGTACGCCGAACGGTAATGAAATCCATACTTTCCGGCCACACTGCTAATTACAATAATATGCCCCGATTGTTGTTTCTGAAAATAAGGCAACACTTCTTTTGTTAACCCTACTTGCGAAAAATAATCTAACTCCATTACTTTTCTATCAATTTCTATGGGAGTATCTACAATTAAGGAACGCTGACTGATTCCTGCATTGTTGCATAAAAAATCTATTTTTCCAAAATAAGAATTTGCTTGCGCTACAATGTTTTTAAAGGATTGTATATCGAGCATATCAAAACTTAATATTTCACATTTATCTGTAAAGAGCAAACAGTTTTTTTGTACAGCTTCTAAGGCTTCCTTGTTTCTACCAGATAAAATTAAATACGCTCCTTTTTTTGCATAAGAATAAGCCAGTGCTTCTCCAATTCCTGAAGAGGCTCCTGTAATCCACGCAACTTTATTTTTAAATTCTTCCATTATAAAAATTTATGTTACAATATTTCAATTGTAATTTTTTCTCTCATTGCATTTGCAATTTCTCTCGCTTTTTCAACCGACTCAGCACGGGCCAAACATACGCCCATCCTACGTTCTCCTTGCACTTCGGGCTTGCCAAATAATCTTAATTGTGTATTTGGCATTTCTAATGCTTGTTCTAAATTATTAAAAACTATTTCTGTAGAATTCCCCTTTACTAAAATAACTTTACTTGCAGAAGGTCCGTTAAATTGAATGTTCGGAATAGGTAAGCCAAGTATAGCACGTACGTGTAAAGCAAACTCAGAAAGGTCTTGTGAAATCATGGTTACCATGCCAGTGTCGTGCGGACGAGGAGATAATTCTGAAAAGTAAACCTCTGTATTTTTCACAAAAAATTCTACTCCAAATAATCCTCTGCCACCCAAAGCACTTACAACTTGTTTGGCCATTTCTTGTGCTTTTAATAAAGCTTGCGTTTCCATGGTTTGTGGTTGCCATGATTCTTGGTAATCGCCGTGCTCTTGCCTGTGGCCTATAGGTTCGCAAAAACTTATTCCGTTTATATGCGAAATGGTTAATAAAGTAATTTCAAAATCAAAATCTACAAAACCTTCAATAATCACACGGCCACCACCACTTCTTCCACCCTCTTGTGCATATTGCCAAGCATGAGTAATATCATCAGCAGATTTTACTACGCTTTGCCCTTTACCCGATGAACTCATAATAGGTTTTACTACACATGGAAAGCCTATTTCTATTACCGCATTTTCAAACTCTTCTTTCGTACCTGCAAATTTGTATGCTGATGTTTTTAAATTTAAGGTTTGCGCAGCTAAGGTTCTAATGCCTTCACGGTTCATGGTTAAGAGCGTTGCATTTGCTGTAGGTATAATATTAAATCCTTCTTTCTCTAATTCTACCAATGTTTGTGTGGCTATTGCTTCCACCTCTGGCACTATAAAATCCGGTTTTTCTTTTTTTATAATTTCTGATAAAGCTTCTCCATCTAACATAGAAACTACATACGAACGATGAGCCACTTGCATAGCAGGCGCATGCTCATATTTATCTACCGCAATTACTTCAACACCGTAACGCTGAAACTCAATTACCACTTCTTTACCTAACTCCCCAGAACCCAACATCATTACTTTTTTGGCTGATTTTGTATAGGGAGTACCAATTGAAACGTTCATAATTTATAATTTGGCCTAAATATAAGAAATGATGTAATATGTAGATATAAAAGCTATTAATTGATTTTTAAAGAATTTATGCTATTTTAGTATAAACCAAAAAAAGTAAAAACACATGAAAAAAGGAATCATTATCGCAGTATTAGCATTCATTATCAGTCCGTTTTTAAGTATTTCACAAAGTAACGAAGCCGATAAAATTTTAGGCACTTGGTTAGTTGGAAGTGGCAAGGCTCATATTCAAATTTATAAATATGCTGATAAATATGCAGGCAAAATTATCTGGCTAAAAGAACCACTAAACGAACAAGGTAAACCTAAAGTAGATAAAAACAATCCAGATGCCAGCAAAAAAAATACTCAAATATTAGGCATGGTAAATATGCTTGGCTTTAAATATGCAGGTAGTAAAAGTTGGAAAGACGGAACAATCTACGATTCTGAAAGCGGTAAAACATACAGCTGTAATGTGAAAATGCTGGATGAAAACACCTTGGAAGTTAGAGGTTATGTTGGCATTTCGATGATAGGCAGAACAGATACTTGGAAGAAAGTTAAATAAATAATTATGAATTATAAATTATGAATTA
>JAGVEE010000120.1 GCA_020058405.1 Sphingobacteriales bacterium | reverse complement strand
GGCGAGCTGCTGCACCACCCGGAATAGCTTGTAAAATTGGGGTTTCCACTTCTAAATAACCTCTATCGTTAAAGGTATTTCTAAGTGATTGAATAATTTTTGTACGTTTTTTAAAAACTTCGCGTACATCTTGATTAATAATTAAATCGGCGTAACGTTGGCGATACCTAAACTCTGGATCTGTAACCACATCATGCGCGGTTCCTTCTGCATCTATTTTTACAACAGGCAAAGGACGTAATGATTTACTTAATATTTTAAAGGAAGTAACGTGTATGCTAATCTCTCCTACTTGTGTAGTAAATACATAACCTGTTAAACCAATAATATCACCTATATCAACTAATTTTTTAAATACGGTATTGTATAAAGTTTTATCCTCATCGGGGCATAAGTCATCTCTTCTAAAATACACTTGTATTCTACCAGTTGCATCTTGTATTTCTGCAAAGGATGCATTCCCCATAATTCTGCGGCTCATTACTCGGCCGGCAATACTAATGTTTTTATAAGCGGTTTTATCTCTATCGTAATTTTCTAAAATATCTGCAGCATTGGCATCTATGTCAAATAAATCTGCAGGATAAGGGTTAATGCCTAATCGCATTAACTCTTGCATACTCTCTCTTCTTAAAAGTTCTTGTTCGCTTAATCCACTCATTTCGGTCTGTTTTGTGCAAAAATAAGATTAATTAGCTAATTTGCTAGTGTGCTAGTGTGCTAGTGTGCTAATAGTTGGTACATTTTCTTAAATTAGCTTAAAATAATATATGTCGGAACGTATTAAAAGCTTTAATGAATTCTATCAGTTTTACTTAACTGAACATTCAAATACAACAAGTCGCAGGTTGCATTTTATTGGCACCGCATTAGTGTTTATAGAAGCAATTTGCTTAACTTATTTTGATGCTTGGAATTTGTGGTATATACTTCCAATTACAGGCTATTTCTTCGCTTGGGTAGGACATTTCTTTTTCGAAAAAAACAAACCTGCTACGTTTAAATATCCACTCTGGAGTTTAGCCAGCGATTTTCGATTATTTTTTGAAATTCTTGGCGGAAAGCAGAAAATGTGAAAATGCGTAAATGTGCAAATGTGCAAATGAAGCGACCTAGGTGCTAATTTGCACATTTACGCATTTGCACATTTACACATTGGCTCTTCTTTTTTTCTCTTTCAATATCAAACTCAACTCTCTTCCCATTTGCCCGGCAATAGCTGTATTTTCTTGAGCTCTGCGAAATAAGTATGGAAGTACCGATTTTACGGGTCCGTAGGGTACATATTTAGCTACGTTATAGCCTGCGTTTACTAAGTTGTAACTTAAGTTATCACTCATGCCTAATAACTGTGAGAAATAAATACGTTCATCATTAGCAGCAATATTATTTTTTGCCATTAAATCGATCAAATATTTCGAGCTATTTTCATTGTGTGTACCTGCGCAAATAGCTATTCTATCTATATGTTCTACACAATATGCTAAGCCTAAATCGTAATCAACATCCGACGATTTTTTATCGGCTTGTATAGGCGAAGGATAATTATTTTCTGCAGCGCGTTTGCGTTCTTTTTCCATGTAAGCACCGCGTACTAATTTAACGCCCAATAAAACACCTTCAGATTTCAGTTGTGCATCAAACTCTTTCATTGCTTGCAAACGATCGTGGCGGTAAAACTGAAAAGTATTGTAAACAATTACTTTTTCTTTATTGAATAAACGCATCATGTCCATAGATAAATCGTCGATGGTTTGTTGAATCCAACTTTCTTCGGCATCTATAAAAACACGAACATTTAAGTCATAAGCCGTTTGACAAATTCTGCGCACTCTATCTTTTACACGTTCAAATTCTTTTTTCTCTTCAAAACTGAGTTCTTCTTTTGCGTCTAATTTTTCTAAAAGTCCGAATCGTGCTAAACCGGTAACTTTAAATACAGAAAATGGAATAGTTGCATCGCCTTTAGCACGTTTAATGGTGGCAATGGTTTCTTCGCAGGTAGCATTAAAAGCTTGTTCTGTTGATTCCCCTTCCACAGAATAATCCAAAATAGTGCCTATGTTGTATTTCCCAAGCTGTGTAATGGTTTTAGCGCAATCGCTTATCGACTCACCACCACAAAATTGTTTGAAAATAGTTGCGCGAATAATTGGGGTAATAGGTAAGCCAATTTTAATGGCTGCCGTAGTTATTGGAGGACCAATTTTTACCAGAAAATTGATATTAATGACTTTGAATAACCAATAGGCTCTATTTAAATCGGCATTACTCATTCCTGAGAAGGCGATTTCTGTATTATCAAAAGATATAGTGTTGCTCATTGTTTGTATAAGGTGCTTCAAAAATAGGAAAAAAGCGTAATTTTATTAATAATTAATACATTAATGAAAACCATTTTGTTTTTATTTGTTTTGTAATTGATGATTACCGAAAGGTATATTTTTTTGAATTGATATAAATGACAACATCTATAAAATCAGACCAGTTAAATTCTTGGTTAGACTCTAATTTAAAGACCTTTATAATTGCAGGACCCTGCAGTGTAGAATCTGAAGAACAGATTAACAAAACGGCAGAAGGGTTAGCAGCCATACAAGTTCCGGTGTTAAGAGGCGGAATTTGGAAACCTCGTACTCGCCCGGGTTCCTTTACTGGATTAGGAAATGTAGGGATTCAATGGTTAGCTGATGCTGCAAGAGCACATGGCATGAAGAGTGCAGTAGAGGTGGCTAATGCCAAACATGTTGAAGATTGTTTAAAAGCAGGGATAGATATTTTTTGGATAGGTGCAAGATCAACCGTTAGCCCATTTGTAGTGCAAGAAATTGCCGATGCTCTTAAAGGCGTGGATATTCCGGTAATGGTAAAAAACCCAATCAACCCCGACATTGAGTTGTGGATTGGAGCAATAGAACGTATACACAATGCAGGCATTAATAAAATTGCAGCCATACACAGAGGTTTTTCTCAATATGAAAAAAACACGTATCGTAATACTCCCAATTGGAACATCCCGTTAGAATTGAAACGCCTCATTCCAAACTTACCTGTAATTTGCGACCCAAGCCATATATGTGGAAGCATCGAATTAATTCCACATGTAAGTCAGAAAGCAATGGATTTAAATTTTGATGGCTTAATGTTGGAAGCTCATTACGACCCAAGGTTTGCGATGAGTGATAAAGACCAACAACTCACACCTTTGGCTTTATCAGAATTAATAGAAACCTTAATTATTAGAAATACCGACTCTCAGAATGTAGAGTTTAAAGATCAATTAATACGATTAAGAAAAGCGATTGATAAAATTGATTACGAAGTATTAGAATTGTTAGCCTCTCGATCTAAATTGGTAAATGAAATTGGCTTGTATAAAAAAGAAAATAACATTACCATTTTTCAACCCGAACGCTGGTCGGAAATTGTAAATACCAGAAAAAAATACGGAAAAGAAATTCACCTTTCTGAAGAAATGATATTAGATTTGGTTAAATTGATTCACCGTGAATCAATTTCTGTACAAACTAAAGTAATGCAAGATGAATGATATTAGAAGCAGTTTTGGATACGACATTTTTATTGAAGACCCTATTGCATCTTTAGACACTTGGTTAGAAGCTCAACAATACTCTAAAGTTGCAATACTTGGAGATACTCATACACTAGAAGTTTGCTTACCTTATTTAAACTTATATTCCAAGCACAGCTCTCATTATGATTTAATAGAAATAGATCCCGGAGAGGATAATAAAAATATTGATATCTGTATCGGAGTGTGGAGCATGATGCAAGAGTTTGGCTTAGATCGCAAATCATTACTCATAAATTTAGGCGGAGGAGTAATTACAGACATGGGTGGATTTGCAGCATCTACTTACATGCGAGGTATTGATTTTATTAATATTCCCACTACTCTACTTGCGATGGTAGATGCAAGTATTGGTGGAAAAACAGGGTTAGATTTACAGAATTATAAAAATCATTTAGGCACCTTTCATCACCCGAAAGCAATTTTTATCATTCCCGAATTTCTCAGCACCTTACATGAATTAGAAATTAAATCGGGTTTTGCAGAAGTAATTAAACACGGCTTAATTGCCGACCATTTACATTTAAGAGATGCCATTAGTTTTTTAGAAAATGGAGAAATTGGTCTAGATGTTTTAATACCTCAAAGTGTAAAAATAAAATTAGCCATTGTAGAAAAAGATCCATTTGAAAAAGACATTCGAAAGGCATTAAATTTTGGACACACCGTTGGGCATGCTATAGAAAGCTACTATTTAAACAAAGGCAAACTTATTATGCATGGCAGCGCCATTGCATGTGGAATAATGGTGGAGTCTTTTTTAAGTGTTAGCAAATGCAAAATGCCTGAAACAGATTTAAAATATATTTTAGAAATAATTCCCAACTATTTAGAACCGGCAAAACTAAATGAAGAAATGATTTTAGATTTGATAGAGTTAATGCGAAAAGATAAAAAGAATGAATCGTCGGAAATTAAATTTTCATTATTGAGCACCATTGCTAGCCCTATTTTAAACATAGGATGTACTGAAGAAGAAATATCGGAAGCACTTGTAAAATGCATTCATTATTTTAAAATTTAAATGAGAATACTAAAACCAGCAACATTTACTAGTACAGAAATTACATTGCCTGGTTCTAAGAGCGAGTCGAACAGAGCCTTAATTATAAAAGCGCTCTGCGAAGATGAAATTACGATTCAGAATTTATCCAACTCAGAAGATACAAAAATTATTGCCGATGCATTAAACACTAAACAATCTGTAATAGACTGTGGGCAATCTGGCGCAGCCTTAAGGTTTTTATGTGCTTATTTTTCGACCATTAAAAACAATACCGTAATCTTAACAGGTTCCCAGCGATTAAAAGAGCGTCCATTAAAAATATTAATTGATGCCTTAAAAGAATTAGGTGCAGAAATAGAATATTTAGAAAAAGTTGGGTATGCACCCATAAAAATTAAAGGGAAAGAGTTAGTATCACATCAAGCAATCAATATACAATCTAACATTAGTAGCCAATTTATTTCGGCCTTGTTGATGATTGCACCAAAAGT
>JAGVEE010000205.1 GCA_020058405.1 Sphingobacteriales bacterium | reverse complement strand
GGAATATTAGAGTATACAGAAGACCCTATCGTATCTATCGACATACAAGAGAACCCACACTCTTGTGTATTTGATGCACAACTAACCTCTGTAGTGGGCCGTTTGGTAAAAGTAGTGGGTTGGTATGATAATGAATGGGGCTACTCCAATCGCTTGGCAGAGCTCTGCATTCTTATTAAATAACAAATACTATTTATTCAGAATAGCAGCAACTCCTGGTAGCACTTTGCCTTCCATGTATTCTAACAATGCTCCACCTCCGGTAGATACGTATGATACATCGTCTGATAAATTAAACTTTGCTACCGCAGCTGCAGAATCTCCACCACCAATTAAGGAGAATGCTCCATTTTTGGTTGCTTCTACCACAGCCAATGCAACTTCTTTGGTGCCCTTTTCAAAACTACTCATTTCAAAAACTCCCATTGGGCCGTTCCATAAAATGGTTTTCGAATTGGCAATAATGTCTTTAAAGCTAGCAATCGATTTCGGTCCAATATCTAAACCCATCCAACCATCAGGAATGGCGTCATTGTTAGCCACAGCTTGTTGAGCTTCGTTGTTAAATGCATCGGCAATTACAGAGTCAACAGGCAATGCTAAGTTTACCCCTTTTGCTTTCGCTTTTTCTATTAAACTTAAGGCTAATTCTAATTTATCTTGTTCTACTAATGATGAACCAATGTTGCCTCCCATTGCTTTTGCAAACGTATAAGCCATACCGCCGCCAATAATAATATTGTTTACGGTATCTAATAATTTTTCTATCAATAAAATCTTATCAGAAACTTTTGCACCACCCATAATGGCGGTGAAAGGTCTATCAGCATGATTCATTACTTTCTCGGCATTTGTTAATTCATTTGCCATTACATACCCAAACACTTTAGCACTCGGAAAATAATTAGCTACAATAGTAGTAGAAGCGTGTGCTCTGTGTGCAGTACCAAATGCATCGTTCACATATACATCTCCATGTTTCGCTAATTTTGCAGCAAAGGCATCGTCCCCTTTTTCTTCTTCTTTATAAAAACGTAAATTTTCTAATAATAAAATTTCACCTGCTTTTAAGTTTGAAGATTTTGCAAATGCATCCTCCGAAATACAATCATCCGCAAATAATACAGCTGCATTGGTAAGCTCCGCTAAATGTTTTACAATATGTTTTAGTGAATACTTTTCTACGGGTCCCTCTTTTGGTCGGCCGAGGTGCGACATTAATACTACCGAACCACCATCATTTAAAATCTTTTTGATGGTAGGCAAAGCTGCACGCATACGTGTATCGTCTGTAATTTCGAACGAAGCATTTAAAGGCACATTAAAATCTACACGAATTAAGGCACGTTTACCTTGGAAGTTAATGGAATCAATAGTATTCATCTCTGTATAATTAGTTGAAGCAAAAATAACACATTATCTCTAATCTCAAACAAACTAGCACACTAACACACTAGCATACTAGCACACTAATAATGTATCCTCAATACTACTCTTCTATTTACAGATTGATTTTCAGGTATGGGTTCTCCTTTGGGGTTTCTGTTTGGAACTACCGGTTGAGTATCGGCATACCCAGATGCTTTTAATCTGCCCGGTGTCATTCCTCTATCAATTAAGTACCTTACCACATTAGAGGCCCTAGCAACCGATAACTCCCAGTTGGATGGGTATTGTAAATTACTGATTGGATTATCGTCTGTATGCCCTTCTACGTCGATTTGAAAATCTGCTTTCTTACGTTTATTAACGGCATCTATAACATCAAAAATTTTATCTACAATTTCTTTCCCTTCTGGTAGCAACATAGCATCGCCACTGTTGTAAAATGAGTTACTTAAAAAACGCATATTTATGGCGTTGTCTTTATTTTCAATTTCCAAACTATTACTTTTCACTTCTTGCATCAACATAGAATCTAGTTGATACTTAATTTCACTGAGTGGAGTGGAAACTTTTTTACTTTTCGTTTTAGAGCTATAGCTCGCTTTTATTTGATCCCAAACATTTTGATCTATATTTGCTGAAGAAAAAAGTAAAATAAAAAAACACAACAAAAGAGTAATTAAATCGGCATACGTAATAAGCCAAAGCTCTTGCTCGGGTTCTCCAAGTAAGGCTTTTTTAACTTTCCTTTTATTATCTTCAACAGACATTTTACTTATTTTGTGGGTTTGGTTTGTGTATCTGTATCACGACTAACAAACGACATTAACTGATCTCGAATTACTAAGGCAGGTTTATTTTCTTTTATCAATAACATACCTTCTAAAATAATGATCTCTCTGCGTTGTGTATGTAATGCGTTAAATTTTATCTTCTTTGATAAAGGAATGAAAAATAAATTTGCAGAAGCTACTCCATATAACGTACCAATTAAACCGGTAGAAATACCCGGACCAATATTCGAAGGATCATTTAAATTATTTAACATCACAATCATACCCAACACTGTACCCACCATACCAAATGCTGGTGCGGCATTTGCCATGGCATGAAATACATCTGATAATTGTAAGGATTGTGCATAATCTTTTTCAATACTTGTTTCACCCATATTTCTAATATCGTGTGATGAGTAATTAGTATTGTACAAGTCGAAAAGCATTTTTACAAATGCATCTTTTTCTGTTTCAGAAATACTGTTTACAAATTCTTTTTTGTCT
>JAGVEE010000167.1 GCA_020058405.1 Sphingobacteriales bacterium | reverse complement strand
TGGAAATATTATTCGCCATCATGCAATCAATTAAATTAATAGTTGATTGTAAATTGTTGCGATAATATTTTAAAGGCAAGCGAACAGATTCATCTACTTGCAATACTGCTGCAAAATGTATCACTGCAGTGATATCAGTATGTTTAGAAAAGAACTGTTCCATCTGAACTTCGTCGCACATTTCTACTAATTCAAAATGAGGTTTTACTCCAGATATTTTTTCTATTTTCTCTAAAACATCAATTTTAGAATTACTTAAATTATCAATAATAACAACATCAAAGCCTAATCGTTGTAGTTCTACTACAGTGTGTGAGCCTATGTATCCTGTGCCGCCTGTTACTAAAACTTTCTTTTTCAATTTTACTGCTTATTAAAATCGTTAAACTCTTTAGGCTTTAGTTCTTTATCATCTAATGTTTTAAAGTACTCGAAAGTAATTTTTAAGCCTTCAGCTCTACTCACTTTAGGTTCCCAGCCTAAAATTTCTCTCGCTTTTGTAATGTCTGGTCTGCGTTGTTTAGGATCGTCTTGTGGTAGAGGTTCGAAAATTATTTTTTGGTTTGCACCTGTAAGTTTTAAAATTTCTTCTGCAAATTCTTTAATGGTAATTTCATCTGGGTTGCCAATATTTACAGGTTGAGCATAATCACTTAAAAGCAATCTGTAAATCCCTTCTACTAAATCATCCACATAACAAAAAGACCTAGTTTGTGATCCATCACCAAAAGCGGTAAGGTCTTCGCCACGCAACGCCTGACCAATAAATGCAGGTAACACTCTGCCATCATTTAATCGCATACGTGGGCCATAAGTATTAAAAATACGAACAATACGAGTTTCTAATCCGTGGAAAGTATGGTAAGCCATGGTGATCGCTTCTTGGAAACGTTTTGCTTCATCATATACTCCTCTCGGTCCTACAGGGTTTACATTGCCCCAATATTCTTCTGGTTGTGGATGTACAGTTGGGTCGCCATATACTTCAGAGGTAGAAGCAATAAGCATTCTGGCGTTTTTAGCTTTAGCTAAACCTAATAAATTATGCGTACCTAACGAACCTACTTTCAAGGTTTGAATCGGGATTTTTAAATAATCGATTGGACTTGCAGGCGAAGCGAAATGCAATATGTAATCTATCTCTCCTGGTACGTGTACAAACTTTGAAACATCATGATGATAAAATTCAAATTCTTTTAATTTAAAAAGATGTTCAATGTTTTTTAGAGAACCTGTTATGAGGTTATCCATCCCAACAACAATGTATCCTTCTTTTATAAATCTATCGCAAAGGTGAGATCCTAAAAATCCTGCGGCCCCTGTTATTAAAACTCTTTTTGCCATTTTTTTTATTAATTAACACCAATACCGTAATATGTAAATCCTAACTCACGTAATTCTTCTGCATCGTAAATATTTCTGCCATCAAAAACTACAGCATTTTTAAGTTTAGATTTCAACTCATCAAAATCTGGTGAGCGATACTCTGGCCATTCTGTAACTATTAACAAAGCATCTGCATCATTTAATGCATCCTCTTGTTTATTGCAGTATGTAACTGTATTTTTTAGCGTGTGCTCTGCTTCGTGCATTGCTACCGGATCATTTACTTTTACTGTTGCACCTGCTGCTAATAATTTTTCTATAATTACTAATGATGGCGCTTCGCGCATATCATCAGTTTTTGGTTTAAATGATAAACCCCAAATTGCAAATGTTTTCCCTTTAATGTCGCCATTAAAGTGTTTCATAATTTTATTAAATAATACAGATTTCTGATCGTCGTTTACAGATTCTACTGCTTGCAACACTTGCATATCATAACCCTGTTCTGCAGCAGTTTTTATAAGTGCTTTCACATCTTTCGGGAAACAAGAACCACCATAACCAATGCCCGGATAAATAAATTTATTACCAATTCGTGGGTCAGAACCTATGCCTTTACGAACCATGTTCACATCTGCTCCCATTATTTCACATAAATTTGCCACATCATTCATGAAACTAATTTTAGTAGCAAGCATTGCATTTGCTGCATACTTCGTCATTTCTGCCGAAGGTATATCCATTGTAATAATTGGATGTCCGTTTAATACAAAAGGCTTGTATACTTTCTTTAATATTTCTTCTGCTTTTTCTGATTCAATCCCAATCACAATTCTATCTGGTTTCAAGAAATCGTCGATTGCTGCACCTTCCTTTAAAAACTCTGGATTAGAAGCAACATCAAACTGAAAATTCTTCCCTCTAGCTGTTAACTCTGCTGCAACTGCGGCTTTTACTTTTTTTGCAGTACCCACTGGCACTGTACTTTTAGTTACCACCACAATATAATCGTCAATGTTTCTGCCAATTTCTGCAGCTACACCTAATACATATTTTAAGTCTGCACTTCCATCTTCTCCGGGAGGCGTACCTACTGCAATAAAGGCAACGTCGCAACCTTTTATAGCTTCAGGTAAATTAGTAGAGAACTGAAGTTTCCCTCTTTCATAGTTTTTTATCACCATTTCCTCTAATCCTGGCTCATAAATTGGCATTACACCAGCCTTCAATCCATCAATTTTTTTCTGGTCTATATCTATACAAACTACGTTAACGCCTACTTCGGCTAAACATGTTCCGGTAACTAAACCTACGTATCCAGTTCCAACTACTGCTATTTTCATATACTATTATTTAATATAAATCGTATTATTGGGTAATCTTTGTGGGCAAAGATAATCAAAAGCAATAATTTTCGCTCATAGATTTACCGAGAATATGAAAATACTAAAAATTAAATTTACTTTCATCTTATTCGCTTTTAGCTTGTTAAACAGCGATTTAAGTGTTGCCCAACGCTACAACCCAAAAGATAGTATTGTAGCTTTATCCATGATCGAGTTTCATTACTCTATTTTGGCTCCTGCGGGCGATATGAATGATAGATTTGGGTTAACTACCAATGTTGGAATAGGCTTCTTGAGAAAAACTAAAAGTAATTTATTTTGGGGGGCAGAAGTGAATTACCTCTCTGGCAGCACTGTTAAAGAAAAGTATGTGTTAGATGGATTAAAAACAGAGCGTAATCAGATTATAAATATAAATGGAAATTATGCAGATGTGAGGACGTTTGAAAGAGGGTTTAGCACTTACGCTAAAGTCGGCAAACTTTTCCCTGTTTTTAATTCAAATAAAAACTCCGGGGTTTTATTGATGGTGGGCCTCGGGTTTCTTCAGCACAAAATACACATAGAAGTACTTGATGATAATGTACTTGCTTTGTCTTCAGAAAATCGCAAAGGATACGATCGCTTGTCAAATGGACTTTCGTTGCAACAATTTATCGGATACTATTATTTGCATCAACGTTATCTATACAATTTTTATATCGGCGTAGATTTAAGCCAATCCTTTACACAAAACAGAAGAGATTGGGATGTATATGCTCAACGTAAACTTGATGAAAGCCGTAAAGATTATTTGAATGGATTAAAAATTGGATTGGTATTTCCATTATACAAACGCATGCCTAAAGAATTTTATTTCCGATAATGTTTATTATCTATCAAGTAGGAATTTATTTATACTATATGCTAATTGTTGTAGTTTCACCTTTCAACAAAAAAGCAAAACAATGGCTAGTGGGCAGAAAATCTCAACAGCATCAATTTCTTAACCAATTAGCGCCAGCAGAACGAATTTGGTTTCACTTTGCTTCTTTAGGAGAGTTTGAACAAGGAAGAGTGTTGCTTGAAAAAATACATTCACTATACCCTGATTATAAATTCGTCGTTACCTTTTTCTCCCCTTCTGGCTACGAGATTCGTAAAAATTATGCGCTTGCAGAAAAGGTTTATTATTTAC
>JAGVEE010000343.1 GCA_020058405.1 Sphingobacteriales bacterium | reverse complement strand
TGCTCTTCATCTCCACCAGTATACATCTTCCAGATTTGCTGTTTAGTATAGCCTCCAGCTAAATATACTTTCACTATCGTTTCTCTTTCTTCCCAACTAATCGATCTGCCTGTTCTAATTAGTTCATTTTTTTGTTTGTCCATTTATTTAAGTTTTGTGTAAACCTATTTTAGGACAAGACAGAATGCCTTTAAAAAAATACAGGAAAAAGTTTGCATATTTTCACCACCCCTCAACTACGCTTCGCTGCGTTCGGGGACCTCGGAATTCACAAAAAAAAGAGAAAAAAAGGAAAAAAGAGATTGCCTTCAGCAATCTCTTTTTTCCTTTTTTTCTTCCCTCGAAACTATATGCGTGGTCCCCGAATCCCGTAAGTACGGGAAAGCGTAGTTGAGGGGCTTTCATAACCTGACTAGGCTCACAACACTCAACAAAAAAAAGAGCCCCGATTTCTCGAAGCTCTTTTTACCTAACTAAACTAAATTAAATTACCTTTTCCTTCTTTAACGCTGCTTTTTGCAAAATGTTACACCTTTTTCGAAGATTCGAAAATTCGAAGTTTCAAAAATTCGTAGTTTCGAATCTTCGAGAATTCGAAACTTCGAAAATTTGAACTACTTTTGGGTTCAAATTAAGCTTTATGTCAACTATTACAGAATTAGAAAAAACAGCTTCACAAGTTAGAAGAGACATTGTTCGTATGGTACATGCCTGCCAATCTGGTCACCCAGGTGGATCTTTAGGTTGTGCTGATTTTATTACCGCTCTTTATTTTGAAGTAATGAAACACGACAAAAGCTTTAATATGGATGGGAAAAATGAAGATTTGTTCTTCCTTTCTAACGGTCATATCTCTCCGGTTTGGTATTCTGTATTGGCACGTAGCGGTTATTTCCCTGTAGCAGAATTGGCTAGCTTCCGTAAAATAGATACAAGACTTCAAGGTCACCCTACCACTGCAGAACATTTACCTGGTGTGCGTATTGCCTCTGGTTCATTAGGCCAAGGCTTATCGGTTGCATTAGGTGCTGCACAAGTAAAAAAGCTAAACAACGATAATTGCCTAGTATATACCTTGCATGGCGATGGTGAATTACAAGAAGGTCAGATTTGGGAAGCGGCGATGTACGCTGCTCACCATAAAATAGATAATATTATTTCTACCATCGACCTTAACGGTCAACAAATTGATGGTTCTACAGAACAAGTAATGTCGCTTGGCGATATTAAAGGCAAGTGGATTGCGTTTGGATGGGATGTATTAGAGATGAATGGAAATAATATGCAAAATGTAATAGATACCATTAATATAGCTAAACAACATACTGGCAAAGGTAAACCCGTATTAATTTTAATGAAAACTGAAATGGGTGCTGGTGTTGATTTTATGATGGGATCACACAAATGGCATGGTATTGCTCCAAACAATGAGCAATTAGCTTCTGCCCTTGCTCAATTAGAAGAAAGCATAGGCGATTATTAATCTATTAGATTTTGATTTTAAAAATCCATCAACATTTATATAAAACCATAGCCTTAGCAGCAATTCTATTTTTAATTGCAAGCAATGCTATTGCTCAAAATCGTGCACAAAAACCAACTCGTGTATTGTTTATACTCGATGCATCTGGTAGCATGAATGGCAAATGGAAAGAAAGCACTAAAATGGAAATGGCTAAATTAATACTTACTCATTTAGCCGATAGTTTAACTCGCGAAAATATACCGTATGCTGTACGTGTATTCGGACATCAAAAAGATAAAAGTTTGGTAGATTGTAAAGACACCAAACTCGAAATTCCTTTTACAATAAAAAACAGCTCTACACTTAGTACAACATTACAAAAAATAAACCCGAAAGGGTACTCGCCTATTGCACTTGCATTAGAACAATCTGTAAACGATTTTCCCTTAACCAAACAAGAACAACGCTCTGTAATTATTTTAATTTCTGATGGATTTGAAAATTGCGAAGGCGATGCATGCGTTGCCAGTGCAAAGTTACAGAACTCCGGAATTTATTTGCGCCCATATATTGTAGGCCTTGGCTTAACACCAGAACAACGTAAACAATTTGAATGTGTCGGTCAGATTTTCGATATTCAAGAAAGTGATAAACAATCAGAAGCGGGTATTGCAAACGTGGTAATTAGCACCATGATGAACCCTACTAGTTTGCAAATAAATTTATTAAACGTTAATGAAAAACCCACAGAAACAAATGTGGTAATGAGCTTTTTCAATCAAAACAATGGCGATTTAAAAAATAATTTCTATCACACTTTAAATGCCTTTAAACAACCAGATACTTTGTACTTAGAACCTAGTATAAAGTATAAAGTAAAAGTGCATACGATTCCTTCTAAAACCTTAACAGATGTGGAACTTACCCAAGGTAAACACACCGTTAAAGCTCTAGAAACGCCGCAAGGAATTTTAAAATTAAGTATGATTGGCAATACGAAGGCTAAAAACATAAAATGTATTGTAAAACAAAATGGTAAAATAATTAATGTGCAAGATTTAAATACCAGCATTAATTACATTACTGGAACTTATACTATTGAAGTATTAACTACACCCTTAACTATTATAAAGGATGTAGAAATTTTACAATCGCAAACTAAAACAATAAGCGTAACAAACCCGGGCATGTTACAAATTAATAAACAAGCCGGATATTTATACATTTACAAACGCGATGCAAAAAATCAGCTAGAACGAGTTTATTCAATGGATTCGGGGCCTGGCAAAGAAAGCATATCATTACAACCTGGTAACTACGAGCTTATTTTTAGAACGAAAGCAAGTACTACTAGCAAGGCGAGTATTAGTAAAAAAGTAAGTATTATATCAGGAATTTCTAGCACCATCAATTTTTAATATGAAAAAAGTATTGCTCATATTATTTTTATTTAGCTGCCACTTTTCGCAAGCACAAACTGCTATTAAACCTGTTGTAAAAACTCGTATTCTATTTGTATTAGATGCATCGGGGAGCATGACAAATACTTGGGGAAATGGAAATAGATTTCGCGCATCCAAAACAATTATTTCTGGCTTGGTAGATTCATTACAAAAAATTCCAAACTTAGAAATGGGTTTAAGAGTTTTTGGCAGCATGTCTCCTTTAAATGCAAACGACTGTAAAGACACTAAGCTCGAAGCACCAATACGTGCAAACAATGCCTCTACCATCAAATTAAAACTAACTAATTTAAAAGCCAATGGCATTACTCCTATTGCCTATGCTTTAGAACAAAGTGCAAACGATTTTGTGTATAGTGGTGAAGGATATAGAAATATTTTAATTTTAATTACTGATGGTATAGAATCTTGTGATGGAAATGCCTGTGAAATTTCTAAAAAATTACAAGCCAAAGGAATATTTTTACAACCTTTTATAATTGGCTTAGGATTAACAAAAGAAGCAGCCCTCACTTTTGAATGTGTAGGGAGGTATGACGATGCTCAAGATGAAATCGGGTTTAAAAAATCGTTGAAAAGTGTAATGAATACGGTTCTTAACAGCAGTACTTCGCAAATTAATTTATTAGATGAAAGTGGCAAACCAACCGAATCTAATGTACCCATTAGCTTTTATGATAAGAGTGCAGGAATATTGCGTTATAATTTTATACATACTTTAAATGCACGTGGTAACCCGGATACTTTGCAACTCGACCCAGTTAATGTGTATGATATGGTAGTGCATACCATTCCTCCTATTTATAAAAATGATATAAAGGTATTACCCAATAAACATACTGTTGTAAATGTTGATGCCGCACAAGGAGATTTAATTATACAAACAGAAGGATTAAGCACTTACAAAGAGCTTAGCAGCATCATCAAAAAAAATAACGAAGAAGAGATTATTGATAAGTTAGATATTAATCAGAAAAGAAAATACTTAACAGGAACCTACGACATAGAAATTCTGACTTTACCACGCATTAGCATATCAAACTTAAAAATAAAACAAAGCGAAACCACTAGCATTAAAATACCTGCACCGGGTTTGCTAACTATATTAAACACCAATGCAGTACCTGTATTTGGTAGTATTTACGTTGAAAGAGGCCAAGAATTAGAGTTTGTGTGTGAGATAAATGGAAATACAGTTACCGAAACCATTACCTTACAACCCGGGATTTACCATTTAGTGTATAAAAACAAAGGTTCTAAAAAAACCATGAGTACCAGATCCGAACGTTTTCAAATTAGTTCAGGAAGTTCATATTCTATACGCTTTTAATTAATACTAGAACACTTATATTTGCACCATCATAAACCCCTAACACCAATACAATGAAACAGTATACTTACACAGAGAAAAAAGACACCCGCTCAGGATTTGGCGCAGGATTAGCAGAATTAGGAAAAACAAACCCAGAGGTTGTGGCTTTATGTGCCGATTTAACTGGATCATTAAAAATGGATGCCTTTGCAAAAGAAAACCCAGATAGATTTTTTCAAGTGGGTATTGCAGAAGCAAACATGATTGGTTTAGCAGCTGGTATGACTATTGGTGGTAAAATACCATTTACAGGTACCTTCGCCAATTTCTCTACGGGCCGTGTGTACGATCAAATTCGCCAGTCGGTAGCTTACTCACAAAAAAATGTAAAAATTTGTGCATCGCATGCGGGTTTAACTTTAGGTGAAGACGGTGCAACCCATCAAATATTAGAAGACATTGGATTAATGAAAATGCTACCCAACATGGTAGTAATTAATCCATGTGATTATAACCAAACCAAGGCGGCAACCATTGCTATTGCAAAATACAACGGACCCGTTTACTTACGTTTCGGTAGACCAGCAGTTCCAAATTTTACACCAGCAGACCAGGATTTTCAGATTGGTAAAGCGGTGCATTTAAATGAAGGAAAAGATGTGAGCATATTTGCAACCGGGCATTTAGTTTGGAAAGCAATAGAAGCAGGACAGCAATTAGCTGAAATGGGCATTAGCGCAGAAATAATAAATATACATACCATTAAACCATTA